>JAHHLF010000264.1 GCA_018679315.1 Bacteroidia bacterium
TAGTCTGCCGTTGGCCGACTTGCAACTTTAATTTTTGCCAGGATTGCTTCATTGATTTCCCTGACCAGGGAAGGCCCTTCATATACAAAACCCGTCCACAGCTGAACAAGCGAAGCCCCGGCTTCAAGCTTTTCGATCGCATCCGCTGCGCTGTGAATACCTCCTACCCCAATGATCGGGAAGGCATTGTTGCTTTTCTCTGCAAGGAAGCGAATGACCTCTGTACTTCTTTCCTTCAAAGGTTTTCCGCTTAACCCCCCCTGCTGTTCGGATAGCAATAAATGGGATTTTAAATTTGCTCTGTCTATTGTGGTATTCGTAGCAATAACGCCATCGATGGCTGTTTCCTCAACTATGGTTATTATATCGAGTAATTCGTGTTCATTGAGATCTGGAGCGATCTTAAGCAATATGGGTTTTTTGTGTGTATTGTGAACCTGGCTGAGTTTGTGATTCGACCTCTGCAATTCATTCAGCATTTGTGTAAGTGGCCCTTTCTCCTGTAATTTTCTTAAACCAGGTGTGTTTGGTGAACTTACATTAACAACGAAATAATCTACATGTGGGAACAGCACATCCATGCAGATAAGATAATCACCTACAGCCTCCTCATTTGCAGTCTGTTTATTCTTACCAATATTTCCCCCGATCAATATTTTGTGAGCCTTTCGCAATCTTTCGGCGGCAGCATAGACACCTTCATTGTTGAAACCCATCCGATTGATGATGGCCTGATCTGCTTTGAGTCGAAATAGCCTTTTTTTGGGATTCCCTTTTTGCGGTTTGGGAGTGACCGTGCCTATCTCGATAAATCCAAAACCAAAATTTGATAGCTCATTAAAAAGCTTGGCATCTTTATCGAACCCGGCAGCTAAGCCTACAGGGTTTTTAAACCTGAGACCAAATACTTCCTGTTCCAATTTGGGGTCATTAATTCCAAATCGCCTGGAAAAGACAGACCCTAATCCCAATTTCGAACTTAACTTGATAAGAAAAAAAGTAAGGGAATGGACTAGTTCCGCATCAAAAAGAAAGAGAACAGGGCGTAGAAGCGATTTATACATGTTGCCGATAAATTTTGGCAAAAGTACAAAGCCTTACTGAAGTTGCCTGATGAATTGTAAAGGATTAAAAATTATTCCGGTGGACTATAGGTCTTGAAATTGTCCGGAACCACTAGTGGTTTGCGCATCGCTTCTTCACAAAGGATCGTATACCTTTGGTACTGAAGGTCATTTAGAGTGCCCAGGAATTTTTGATCATAGAGCTGAGAATTTGCCATTATTTGCCGTTGCATAACATCATATTTCTTAGCCATATTCGTCAAGTCATCTTCGGTATCCTGCGGATGATTGTCGAAAAGCCATTTTATCTGATCGTATAGAACTCTATTCTTAACTTCAATTTCAGCCCGTAAATCCTCTAATGTAGTGGTCTGTTCTTCGTTTAATTGAAAGAGTTTGATCATTAGTTCCGTATCGACACCGGCAATATCAAGTGTACAATCCTGCATTTGTGCCTGACTCATAGATATTGTCGCCAATCCAAGGATCAGAAAAGCTATTTTTCGGGAGTACTTCATTCTACGGCTAGGGTTACTTGGTTAAAAGTAGTAAAATCCAGTCGATGTTATGTATGCAAAGATCAGGCCATGTGCTTTGATAGGTGGGGGAAAATGACGAAATTATTCGGATAAACGATCAGATCAATGAAACGATTTACCAGTGTAGATGCCTATTTTGAACAGGAACACCATTTCAATAAAGGGATTAATAAATTACGTGATATTGCCGCTAAAACAGAGTTTGTAGAGACGCTTAAATGGGGAGGCCCGGTTTATGCTATTGATAACAAGAATGTCATGATGATCGCGGCTTTCAAAAACCACTTTGGACTTTGGTTCTTCAATGGTTCTTT
This sequence comes from Bacteroidia bacterium, assembly GCA_018679315.1. Lineage (GTDB taxonomy): Bacteria > Bacteroidota > Bacteroidia > Flavobacteriales > Flavobacteriaceae > HDS-28. Next base: position 1,918 of record JAHHLF010000264.1, read on the forward strand.
TTTATCCGATCCTAAAAAAGTATTGGAATCGGCTCAGGAGAAAACAAAGGGAATGCGTCACTGGAAATTTACCAAGAACGATGAAATTGATGAAGCGGGGGTCCGGGCATATATGGAGGAAGCTATTACAAATCAGAAAAAGGGCAAAATGATCGCTCCGGATAGAAAAACCAAAACTGTGATTCCGAATTTATTACAACAGGCTTTGGACAAGGATCCCGGCCTCCTGGAAAAATTTGACAGCCTTTCCCCTTATAAGCAACGTGAGTATTGTGAACATATAGGATCGGCTAAGCAAGAAAAAACAAAAGTAGCTCGATTAGAGAAAGCATTGCACATGATCGCATCGGGAATTGGATTGAACGACAAGTACAGGAATTGTTGATCAGATATCATTTTTTGCTGCCAGATCCTTCTAAAATAGAAGCAAAAAAAAACACCGGTCTCCCGGTGTTTTCATTTTTTGTGTTCTCTTTATTAAGGCGTCTGAAGCTTTTTGCTCAGCTCCATGGATATAGCGGAGCGATCAAATTTGATCCTTCCGGCCATTGTTTCCAGGATACAGGAAAAATCTTTGTCGTTCAGATCGACAACCTTTCCATGCATTCCGCTTTTGGTTATTACCTTATCCCCTTTTTTAAGAGCTCCTGCAAATTTTTTCTCATCCTTTTGTCTTTTGATCTGAGGGCGTATCATAAAGAAATACGCAACAACAAAGATCAATAAGAGCGGAAGAAACTGGCCTAAATCACCCATGTATCAGGCTCTCTTATTGAGTAGGTACAGGACCAACTACATTGGCCTGACCTCCCTCTTTAGGTTGAACAAATGCTTTGATTCTAAGTAATTCTGTCCCTTTTTCTGTATTCGCAGACACAGTAACCGTCTTAGTCACCTGGTTTAAACCGGAACCATTGAATTTTACTAAAAGTTCACCTGTTTCTCCTGGAGCAATAGGCGTGTTCTTTGGGTATTCCGGCACCGTACAACCGCAACTACTCGTCGCATTTGTAATGATCAGTGGTGCATTACCTGTATTAGTGAATGCAAATACTGTTTCCTGGGGCGCACCGTTCGCGATGGTTCCGAAATCATGCTCCGATTTATCAAAGCTCATAACAGGCATGTTCTTGGAATCTGCATCTCTTGCAGCTGCCACTTCTACATTGTCTGAATTTATCTTCTCAGAGGCTTTCTCTTTACAAGAGATAAATCCGAATGACAAAACCAAACTTAGGGCTATAACTGTTCTTTTCATGATATAAATTTTTTTTACCGACCGTAAAATTAAGGAATTAATTGCTTATAGCAGACCACGACCGGCTTTTTTCAGCCGACCGTCCTCTTTGTATTCCCGAACAAGTTTATCCAATATCCCGTTAATGAAAATACTGCTCTTGGGTGTAGAGTACTCCTTCGCGATCTCTAAATATTCATTGATAGTGACCCGCTCAGGGATGGACGGAAAGTGAAGGAACTCACAAATGGCCATTTTCAATAATATCCCGTCAATATCAGCAATCCTGTCTTTATCCCAATTCGGGGTCTTGCCTGAGATCTCCTTTTCTAACTCCTCGTTTTTGAGCAAGGTTTTAGAAAGTAAGTTCTTGGCATAGGTCATATCTTGTTTATCCTTAAGCAACTTGGGAATAAAATAAGTGTCTGAGTGGTTTTCCGTAATCTTTTTTAGTTGCTTGAGTATGTAAGTATTAACCAATGGAATGTCGTCTACCCAGGTCAGATTACTGTCTTCAAAGAAATCATAGATCTTATCGTTAGGCGCAATGATTTTTCGGAAAGCTTCAATTAAAAATGCCTTGTCTTCTTCAAAGCCCACCTGGGGTTTCTTCATATAGGCATCGTACAGTTCACTTTCAATGAGATTCGTATATACGATCTTGACATAATCCTGGTGTAAGTACCAATGGTTGAGTTTTCGTTTTTTTAATTCTGTTTCCAATTCGGTGTTGGAGGCTATCCTGCTCAGTAGTCTGTTTTGAGCAAGGCGATCTGCCTGTGGGTATTCACTCGGTGCCGATTCGAGATATTTTTCGGATTCGTACTGTTGGAGATTGCTAACACGATTATACAATTCGCGCAACAGCGACATAGTGAGCAAATAGAGGGAAAAGCTATTTGCGATACTTTCTTTCAGGAATTTCTGCTGCTTATCCAGGGAATCTTCCCTGGATTGGATTAAAGCGTAGATGCATTGCATCACTTTGATGCGCAATTGCCTTCTTGTAAGCATTGAAAGAACTTAGGTTATAACTATATAATTATTGGGCAAAGCTAATTTAAATTCTTTGATTGCACCTATAGCTTTCATTTTCTTATACGTTTTATAACACCGCATTCTCATCCAATCTGCTATCTTTGACAGCATGTTCAATTCGGGCATGCTTCTTCCCGTTGTTTGATCACCAGATGAAGGAACTAAAATACCTCAATAAATATCTAAAGAAATACTGGTTCAAGTTGGCCATTGGTATAGTGATAACCATAATTGCCCGGGTCTTTCAACTAGTTATGCCCTCTTTTGTCAATAAGTCGATCGAAGTAGTCGAGAATTTTATGGCCAATGAGATCGGTGAAGCTACAGCCAGGGACTTATTACTGGAATACATCCTTATCATTATTGGTGCCGCTCTTTTATCGGGCTTTTTTACCTTTTTGATGCGGCAAACTATAATCAATGTCTCCCGATATATTGAATTTGACCTTAAAAACGAGGTTTTCGATCATTACCAGAGACTCTCTTTAAGTTTTTACAAAAAGAACAGGACCCGGGATCTGATGAACCGGATCAGCGAAGATGTGAGCCAGGTCCGCCTCTATGTCGGACCCGCGATTATGTACGGCATCCAGACACTTACCTTGTTTGTGTGTTTGATCCCACTCATGTTCATTAAGGCTCCTACCATTGCTTTTTATTCGCTGCTTCCCCTTCCTATTTTGTCTGTCTTGATCTACCAGATAAGTAAGATCATTCATAAACGAAGTACACGCGTACAGGAATACCTGTCTACCCTATCTACATTTGCCCAGGAATCTTTTTCCGGAGTCGCTGTCATAAAGGCCTACAACCTGGAACCTCAAATACACGAGGAAGTTAGCAATTTGGCTTATGAGGGACGGGATAAAAGCATGGATCTGGCAAAAGTGAATGCCTGGTTCTTTCCATTAATGATCCTGCTGATCGGCATTAGCAACATCTTTGTTATTTACATAGGTGGAATGCAATATATCAATGGGGAGATCACCTCCGTGGGTACGATTGCAGAATTCGTTCTTTATGTAAATATGCTTACATGGCCAGTTGCCGTTGTGGGTTGGCTCACCTCGATCGTTCAAAGAGCCGAGGCATCACAAAAAAGGATCAATGAATTCCTGGGACAGGTACCTGCCATCTCCAACCAGGCTGAAGAAAAACGAGCTATAAATGGTAAAATAGAATTCAGGGATGTCACCTTCACTTATGAAGACACAAATATTACAGCTCTAAAAGGCCTATCCTTTGTTGCTGAACCTGGGCAAACACTCGCCATCTTAGGGAAAACCGGATCAGGAAAATCAACCGTATTGGAGCTTATCAGCCGGCTATACGATGTGCAAAGTGGGGAGATCCTAATAGATGACATTCCTCTTAGAGATCATCACCTGACCAGTTTGAGGGAGGCAATTGGGGTTGTGCCCCAGGATGCTTTTCTCTTTTCAGACACTATACGCGAAAATATTCGCTTCGGGAATGAGCACGCCCCGGAGGAGGCCATTGTAGAATCAGCAAAAATGGCTGCTGTACACGATAATATAGAAGGCTTTAATTTAGGCTATGAAACCATTCTTGGAGAGCGGGGAATTACCTTGAGTGGTGGACAAAAACAACGCATTTCCATTGCCAGGGCCCTTATTAAAGATGCGCAGATATATTTATTTGACGATTGCCTTTCGGCCGTGGATACAGAAACAGAAGAAGAGATCCTCTCGAATCTAAAACGTGTTTCTGACGATAAGACAACCATTCTGGTGAGCCATAGGGTATCTTCGGCAAAGAACGCAGATAAAATACTTGTTCTGGATAATGGGCAGCTTATTCAAGAGGGGACTCACGAGGATCTGATACGCGATGACGGTTATTACAAAGACCTTTATATCAATCAACTATCCGAAAAAGAAAACTAGCAATTAGTTGGTCAATTAGCTTTTTTTATTAATATTTGAGTTCATTTTTTTTAAAATAACCACTCAAAAAGAACTCATGGGGGATAAAGATTTAATAGCTCAGGAAGAGATTTTTTCGAAGGTATTACGTGCTGGAAGAAGAACATATTTCTTCGATGTTCGCAGTACGAAGGCGGGAGATTACTACCTAACCCTGACAGAAAGCAAGAAATTTACGCATGAAGATGGATCCTTTCATTACAAGAAACACAAGATCTATCTCTATAAGGAAGATTTCCAATCTTTCCGGGAGATCATGTCGGAGATGATGGACTATATTATTGAAGAAAAAGGTTTGGAAGTGATCTCTGAACGTCACCAAAAAGATTTTAAGAAAGAAGAACCGAGTGAAAATGGTGAAATGAAATCTCCCGAAAATTTTACCGATGTAGATTTTGACGATATTTAGTCAGTTAAAAATAACGTTTGAAACGGCCTTTACTCAGGGCCGTTTTTTTATTCATATTACTTACCTTTAAATGCAAACAAAGAACCACGATGAAAAGAAGCATATTGATCCTGGGGCTGTGTATTAGCCTTGCAGGGTATACTCAAGAAAATCAAACTGACCTCTCTTATTACTTACCACAAAATATATCTTATGATAGTAGTATCCCTACGCCTAAAGAGGTTATTGGGCATGAAGTTGGTGAATGGCATGTAACACATGATAAACTCATGTTCTATATGCAAACCCTGGCAAAGGAAAGTGACAGGATCAGTATAGAGAATCGCGGTGCCACTTTTGAAGGCCGACCCATATTATTGCTCACAATAACTTCCCCGGCTAATCACTCACGCTTAGAGGAGATCAAAAAGGATCATATGGCCCTTTCAGAAAGTGGCGGGGCCCAGTTAGACACCAGCCAGATGCCAGTCGTGGTTTATCAGGGTTTTTCTATCCATGGGAACGAGCCTAGTGGAGCAAACGCCGGTTTGGCCTATGCCTACTACCTGGCTGCAGCTCAGGGATCTGAAATAGAATCTATGTTGGATAACATGGTCATTTTGATGGATCCTTCTTTTAACCCGGATGGCCTGCAGCGTTTTGCGTATTGGGCCAATATGAATAAGAGTATCCATCTAAATCCGGATAAGAATGAAAGGGAGTATCACGAAGTCTGGCCCGGTGGCAGAACCAATCATTATTGGTTTGATATGAACCGGGACTGGTTGCCTGTGCAGCTTCCCGAAAGCAGGGCACGCATTAAGTCGTTTCATGCCTGGTTGCCCAATATCCTTACAGATCATCATGAAATGGGAACCAATTCTACCTTTTTCTTTCAACCCGGAGAACCAACACGAGTCCACCCGCTAACGCCAAAATTAAATCAAGAGCTTACTCGTGAAGTAGCTACATATCATGCAAAGGCCCTGGATAAGATCGGGTCGCTCTATTATTCTGAGGAGAATTATGACGACTATTACTATGGCAAAGGATCTACATTCCCCGATGTGAATGGGAGCATTGGGATCTTATTTGAGCAAGGAAGTTCAAGAGGTCATATTCAGGAGAGTGAAAATGGCATTCTCACGTTTCCCTTTACCATACGGAATCAATTTACAGCCGCATTATCTACTATTGAAGCAGGATATAATATGCGAACAAAATTGCTGGATTTTCAAAGGCAATATTTTAGTGATATGAGGTCAGAGGCTGCTCGCTCCAAAACAAAGGCTATTGTCTTTGGAGATAGCAAGGACGCCAGCAAAGCATGGCATTTAGCCGAGATCATGGAGCGACATAAAATAAGGGTCCATGAGCTTGCCGGCAACACCACCATTCAAGGTAAACAATTCAAAAAGGGCAACAGCTATGTAGTTCCATGGATCAGAAGAACTATCGACTGATAAAAGCGATGTTTGAAAAGCGAATAACTTTTACAGACAGTCTTTTCTACGACATTTCAGCCTGGACATTTCCTTTAGCTTTCAATGTTGACTATGCCGAAGTATCCAGCTTATCTAATGGGGGGGCTGTTATAGAAAAATTAGAAAGGCCGCAAGGTGCCGTGATAAACAAAAGCAGCTATGCGTATTTATTTGAGTGGCATGAATATTACACGCCAAAAGCCCTGCATAAGATCGTTCAGAAGGGCTTACGAGCCAAGGTTGCCAAATCTCCCTTCACATTGAATGATGTTAGCTATGACTACGGTACGATCATGATACCTGTACAAAATCAAAAATTAGATGCGGATGCTCTTTATACCTTCTTACAGGAAGTAGCCAGGGAGTCGCAAATTAAGATCACCGGTGTAAATACAGGGATTACCCGGGGAATTGATCTGGGAAGTAATGATTTTGATCCCGTGAAAAAGCAGAAAGTTGCTATCCTTGTTGGCAGTGGAATTCGGGCCTATGATGCCGGCGAGATCTGGCATCTATTTGACACCCGCTATGATATGAAGATCACAAAAATAGATCTGAAATACTTCCGTTCTGTCGACCTAAGTTCCTATACTGATATTATAATCCCCAGTACCTGGGGATCCTCGGGCATACCTAAATCTGCTACGGAGAAATTAAAGAACTGGGTAAAGCAGGGAGGTACCTTAATTGGCTATAGAAGTATAGCTAATTGGTTGAATTCTAATGAGTTGATGAAATTAAAATTCAAAAAAGATAGCCTGGTAGCCAAAGATATTGCCTACGACGAGAAGAATGAATACCTCGGGGCACAAGTGACCGGCGGTGCCATTTTTGAAGCAAAGATAGATCGTTCTCATCCTGTTAACTATGGGTACAAAAACACGAATCTGTCCCTATTCAGGAATTCCAATATTTACATTGAGCCTCTTAAGAACAGTTATGACAATCCTATCCAGTATACTTCTGATCCCTTGTTAAGTGGATACATTTCAGAAGAAAACCTCGAACTACTCAAGAATAGTGTGCCTTTTAGAGCAAAGCGGATGGGTAAGGGAAGGGTTATCCTGTTTACGGATAATACAAATTTCCGGGCTTTTTGGTATGGCACAAATAAATTACTGATGAATGCAATATTCTTTGGGAATATGATGTAGATCAACGCAATTTTACATACAGTAGATTATGCAGGATGTGTCCGAAAATAAAGGCAAGTGCATACTCCCATGAAACTACTGAATTAAGTACTATATAACTCAGTACATAGGCCAGCGGATATGCTACAACTGAATACAAGAACCGGAAGGTAGCTGTAAATTCTATTTCCGGAATGAGACGTTTAGGGCCTAATCGCCATAAGACGATCATTGGGAAATTCAAACTGCTAAAAACTATATCCCAGACTTTTAGTAAAAATGGTGTTTTTACATAGGGGGATTCTGGTAGATCCTGCCAGGAAGCGATCAACTTGTTAACTGCAATTGGATCTGTAAAATCCGTCTTATTTCTTTCCAAACGATCCAGGATCTCATCGTACTGCTCTTCGTCTCCTATATGAGCCGTAAGTTGTACTAACTGCTCAATTAGTAATTCTTTCGTTTTTTGAATAGTTAGTTGTTCATCACCAGGGACTAATACATCCTGAAAATAAATTGCATTTCCAAAATACAATACGGCACTATCAGGAAATCCTGCCGCCTGTTGATAATTCACACCCACTGGGATCAAAGCAGGGTTAAACCCAGGGTCTCGCTCCAGACTTCGAAACAGAAAACGGGTAAAGCCCTTACTCAAGGGCCTAACCCTCCTGTGAATATTATGATTGCCTTCAGGGAAAATTACAAGGGATTTTCCTCCCAAAAGGATTTCAGAACATCGCTCAAAGATGGCTTCATTATTACTCAGCTTAGACCGGCCGTCACGCATTCGGTAAATAGGCATCATTTGAAGAAAGCCAAAGAAAGCACGAAGGATACTATTGGCAAATACATCGGAGCGAGTGAGGAAAAAAGGTTTCCGAGTAGAATAAGCTGCCATCACCAGGGGGTCCATCAAGGCATTCTGATGGTTGGGTAGAAAAAGAATTGGGTCGCTTTCAGGGATGCGATCTGTATGGAATAGGTCTATGCGTTTATAATAGAGAAATAAGGCCAGCTGGGCTATATACTTCACCGCTATATACATAAAGGACCTCAAACCAAAGATCTTTTATTTAATGGAAATCTTGACCAGCTACTGGCAATTAACAACCCTGACACAAGATGCCAGATACCCCATATGGCAGCTAATACGGCCATTCCACCTAACTCCTGGAAAAAAGTTAGTATTAAAAGAAGTGCCAGACCACAATTTTGTATTCCAGTTTCTATAGCTAGCGAACGCACATCTGGAGCAACTAAACCCCAAATTTTACCCCAACTGAATCCGGTAGTCAATGCTGCCAGGTTGTGTATGAGGACCAATCCAATTACCAAGGAAGCGTTTTCCATAAAAATGTCTCTATTATTATAAATGACAAATAAGATCATAAGAATCAAAAAAATGACAGAACCGATCTTAAAAGGCAATCGAATCTTTTGCACAAATTGAGGCCATTTGTAATGTACGAACATCCCGGCAATTATTGGTACCCCCAAAACTAATCCCACGAGTTTACCTATTTCGATTGGGGATATTGAGATATCCCGGAGCAGACTGGCAGTTGGCGGATAGGAAGAACCCAGCATACCCAAAATTAGCGGGGTCATCAAAATAGCCAAAGGGGTAGCAATAGCGGTGAGGCTAATAGAAAGCGCCGCATTGCCTTTTGCTAAATGTGAGTAGAAATTTGAAACCACCCCACCGGGACAAGCAGCTACCATAAACATACCCAGTGCAATACTCGGAATAGGTTCTAAAATATATACCAAACCGAGGGTAACTAAAGGCAGCATAATAAACTGACTGCTTAGGCCGGCCAAAACGGGTTTAGGTTGCTTTAGAAGCCTGCTAAAATCAGTGACTTTTAGATTCAGGGCAACACCAAACATGATCATAGCCAAGGCGGTATTCAAGATCCACAAAGTCTCAGTGGAGAGGACCATTTGGACTTTGTCAAGTTCAGATTGCATGCCGGTAAGGTTGATTACTATGGTTGAAATACGCAATTTCTCATGGCATATGCAAGAAAAGATACCATCGGTTAAATTTAGCTAATTATGATCTGAGCATGACGGTAAATGAATTACCTTTATTGGATAATATTATTGAAATCCAGGCCAATGAGTGATAATCTAAATCCATTTGGACTACATCGGGTAACACCATATTTAATAGTATCCGGGGTATCATCGCTGATTCCTTTCCTGCAAAATGTTTTTGGAGCAGAATTACGTGGTGAGCCCAAAATGAGGGATGATGGAAGTGTAATGCATGCAGAAGTTAGCATAGGGGATTCTGTTATTATGATGGGAGAACCAACGGAAGAAATCAAGGCTATTCCGGGTAGTCTGTATGTTTATGTACCAAATTGCGACCAAGCCTACGAACGGGCCCTCTCTGAAGGCGGAACTTCTGTAATGGAACCCCGGGATTTCCCCCATGGAGATAGATACGGGGGCATGCAAGACCCATCTGGCAATTTATGGTGGATCGTTACACATAAAAATAAATAAGCAATGGCAAGAACTCCTAGTAATATGATGCCCTTAGGGACCAAAGCGCCTGACTTTAGTTTATCCGATACCGTTTCTGGTACTGATATGACTTTGGATGAACTCTCAGGTACCGCTGGAACCGTTGTCATGTTCATATGTAATCATTGTCCGTTCGTTAAACATGTAAATGCAGGGATCGTAGCACTGGCTAAGGACTATCAGGATAAGGGGATCGGTTTTGTGGCGATCTCCAGTAATGATGTTGAAAACTATCCACAAGACGGCCCTGAACTTATGAAAGAAAATGCGCTACAGGAGGGGTTTACCTTCCCTTATCTCTATGATGAGTCCCAAGAGGTAGCCACTTCTTATGATGCGGCCTGCACCCCTGATTTTTACCTTTTTGATTCAGAATTAAAGTTGGTGTATCGTGGCCAATTAGATGCTTCCCGGCCTGAAAATGGTATCCCGGTAACCGGGATGGATATGCGGAATGCCCTAGAGGCTGTACTAGCCGGAAAGCAGGTAGAACCCAATCAAAAACCCAGTATAGGTTGTAATATTAAATGGAAGGTGGCATAGCGGCAGATACTTCTATTCGTTTGAGTCCCTTGGATAAAACACGTATTGATCTGTATATCCAATTGGGAAAACAAACCTATAATGAACATTATCTCCACTTGTGGAAAGACGGAATTCCTTCCGAATATTTTGAGGCCTACTATACGCCTGAGAAGGTTCAAACAGAAATTGGAGATACGAATCTTTCACACTTTATCATTGAATTGGAGCAGAGACCTATTGGAATTGTCAAGTTGAATGCGATTGAGAAATCTGAACTTGTCACCGAACGACCATCCATTTTACTTGAAAAGATCTATCTCCTAAATGCCTATTCCGGGAAAGGAATCGGCCGGGTAGTGATCCGAAAAATTGAAGAACTTCTCAGAAACCAAGGCGTGAAAGCCCTTTGGTTGGATACCATGAAAAAAGGCAGAACTCTTAGCTTTTATAAAAGTCAGGGGTATCATATTCTGGGGGAAAAGCTACTGCATTACACCCAGATTAAAGAAGAAGAAAGACCTATGTGCGTTCTGAGTAAGTCGCTATAGCTCAGATCCAATTATTGCTTTTGCAGGCTTTTTCAATGTGAGCATAGTGATGATTCCCATGCCAGACATATCGACCAATATTTTCTTTAAGCGAGGTAGTGCTCCTATCATCCGGATGGATAAATGTCCGATCCAGGTCCTCAGATTTTAACCCTCTTAAAAGGTAGACTAATTTAAAATGCACAATTCGCAAATGTTCGAGAGACATTTCGATAGGTGCCTGTTTGGTATCGTGCAATTCGGCCCATCCTTTTTCATCATAAGGTTTGATCACCGGTTCATTTTCAGTCAAAGCCCATTTAAAACGGATATAACTGTGATGATGGCTATCAGAGATATGATGAATTACCTGCCTGATGGTCCAACCTTCGGGTCGGTAAGGCGTCTCCAACTGTTCATCGGATAAGGGTGTCACCAATTGTGCGAGCTTTTTAGGAAATGAATCCAATTCCTGGATCCAGGAATTGATCTGTTCTTTGCTGATCTGTTCAGGTCTGGAAAATTTCCCGATTGGGTAACGCAGCTTTTCGAGCGAATTGTCATCCATAATATGATCGCGAGTATTAGATTTCCTAAATAACGAACCAAGTTTCAAGTAGGGTAATACGCTGGTCAATTGTTAGCTAAGTAACGAATTGCTAAATAATCATCCCCATGGTATCATTCTTTAACCTGTTGATCGTCTTGATCGTGATAAACTTTATTATGATCCTCTATCCCTATGTAAGCCAGAGTAAAGGCTAAGAGATGGCAACCAGCTCTACCTCAAAAATGAGGATGGCATTTGGAGGTATTACCCCTCCGGCACCGCTGGAACCATATCCCAGTTCAGATGGAATAACAAGTTTGGCTTTATCACCTACTTTTAATAGCCCTATACCTTCATCCCAACCCGGTATTACCTGTCCCACACCTAGTTGAAAATCTATAGGTTGCTTCCGCTGATAGGAAGAATCGAAAACCTGTCCACTTACAAGGCTGCCTTCATAATGTACAGAAACTTGATCGCCTTGCTTAGGTGCATTCCCATCGCCTTTTTTAAGGATCTTATAATATAGTCCGGAATCCGTTCTTTCAAATCCTTCTGTGAGTTCTTTCATAGCGGCCGAAGCCTTTTTCTTCGCCGCTTCTTCACGTGCTATGCGCGAATTTTCAAAAGAAGTAAATGCTAGCATTGCATCCCAGGCAACCGCATCTTCTCCGATACGTACGATCTCCAGTTTTTCAATCGTATCTCCTTGCTCAATGGTATCTACCACGGACTGTCCTTCAGTCACATGGCCAAATACCGTGTGTTTGTCATCTAACCAGGGAGTTGCTATATGTGTGATAAAAAACTGGCTGCCATTGGTACCCGGACCGGCATTTGCCATGGAGAGTACACCGGGTCCTTCGTGTCTCAATTCCGGATGAAATTCATCATCGAATTTATATCCTGGATCTCCGGTACCCGAACCCATGGGGCAACCTCCCTGGATCATAAAGTCAGGAATTACCCTGTGAAAATTCAAGCCGTCATAGTAAGGACTTCCTTCTTTACGAACTTCGTTCTTCATCTTCCCCTCTGCGAGGGCCACAAAATTACCGACCGTTCCCGGGGTTTTATGATGTGTTAATTTAACATGGATCTCACCTTTTGGTGTACTGAATTTTGCGTATATACCGTCTTTCATAATGTAGTTATAATGCCGGCAAAGGTAGCACTATCAGTGGGATTCCCGGAACCTCAGCCCTTGATTTTTTTAGGGGGAATTACACCGTAGTTATCAATCAGGTATATGAGGCTTGTCATGGCAGCTGCGCCTAGTTCCAATTCGCGTTTATTGACATGCTCAAATGTATCATTCTCGGCATGGTGATGGTCGAAATATCGCTGGGAATCCGGTCGCAGTCCTGCCAATACTACTTCGCCATTTTTTAACGGACCAATATCGGCTCCACTACCTCCTTTGACAAACATATGTACGAGATAGGGCTCAAACAAAGACTGCCATCCTTTAATCTGGTTAAAATTCTCTGTATTGGCATCAATAGAAAAGCCGCGTGGTGTAAAACCGCCCGCGTCACTTTCCAGGGCAAAGACATGATTCTCATTTTTCTTTCTTGCCATTTCGGCATAAGCATTTCCTCCCCTAAGTCCATTTTCCTCATTCATAAACAGCACTACCCGCAGTGTTCGCTTGGGTTTATATCCTGTTACCTTAAGTAGCCTGAGGACATCCATACTTTGCACACAACCCGCTCCATCGTCATGCGATCCATCGCCCAGGTCCCAGGAATCCAAATGACCCCCCACGATCATGATCTCATTAGGATAGGTACTCCCACGGATCTCTCCGATCACATTATAAGACTGCACATCTTCCAATTGTTGGCAATTCTGCTTAAAGTAGAATTTAATAGCAGGGTTTAACTTCAATGTTGTACTTAATAATTCTGCCCCATTAGTACTAATCGCTGCTGCCGGGATGCGTTCTTCAACAGGCATTTCACCATAGCTCATTGAGCCCGTATGCGGATAGTCGTCTAATCTGAGATTCATTGAGCGTACAATAACACCTACGGCTCCGTACTTGGCTGCTTCTGCTGCCCCGGAATATCGCTGGTCTACACAACCGGAGTACGATTGAAATGTATTGATAAGCGTGGGATCCATTGGCCGGTTAAAAAACACGATCTTTCCCTCTATAGCTTCTCTCCCAAGAACCTCAAGGTCTTCAGCTCTTTTCACTTCAACAACATTTGCCTTTAATCCACCCAGTGGTGTGGCAACTGAACCTCCCAGAGCACAAATGGGCACACTATTTGTAATTCCAGGCTGACTCTCCAGGTAAGCGTATTCTGGAGTGCCGCGAACCCACTTTGGCACCATGACCGGTTGCAACCACACATTATCCAACCCAAGTGAATCCAACTGATCACGCGTATATTCTACTGCCAATTGCGCTTGCACAGAACCTGACAATCTACCACCGATCTGGTTGGATAAATGATTCAACCAATCGTAGGCTTTTCCCTGCGTCAGTGCAGCATCATAAATTGCTCTAATTTTGATTTCATCTTCGGATTGCCCGTACGAGGTGAAACAAACGGCACATATTAATATCAGGAGTATTCTCATTCTTTTTCGCTTTCCAGTTCTTTTTTATACAAGGGGATATTATCCTTTATTTTTTTCTCCAATTCAGGTTCCTTTATATCCGTATACATCTTTAAGGATTTCAACAGGATAGAGGCCACTAGTACTCTGGCAGAGGGTTTGTTATCCGCAGGGATCACAAACCAGGGAGCGTGATCACATGTCGTTCGTCTTATAGCTTCCTCATAACATTCCATGTATGAATCCCAGAGCTTCCGCTCTTTCAGATCTCCCGGAGAAAACTTCCAATGCTTTTCATCCAGCCGCAACCTTCTCAAAAGTCGTTGTCGTTGTTCCTCTTTTGAAAGATGTAGATAAAATTTAAAAATCAGGGTGCCATTTTGCGCCAGATGTTTTTCAAAATTATTTATTTGTTCGAATCGTCTGTCCCAAAAATCGTGGTTTATATCTTCAACGGAGTGTATATGAGGTATGTGTTCATTTAAAATATACTCAGGATGTACCCGCGTGACCAGGACATTTTCATAATGAGTCCGGTTAAAAACGCCAAATATTCCTTTTGCCGGAAGCGCAATGTAATGACGCCAGAGATAATCATGTCCAAGTTCCAGATCAGTGGGAACCTTAAAGCTGTGCACTTTAACTCCATTGACATTGCAATCTTTAAATACTTCCCTGATCAAGCTGTCCTTTCCGGATGTGTCCATGCCCTGCAAACAAATGAGAACAGCATATTTGTCATGTGCATAAAGGGTATTTTGAAAATCACCGAGATCTTCCCGGATCTTTTCCAGCCTTTTTTTGAGCCGTTTGTCGGTCTCATCAAGCATTTCATGAGTTGGCCTTGAAGCCAAGCTAATGTCGGGAGACGCCTTATATGCCTCAATATTTATGTCCTTCATATCCGGTAAGATACTTCAAAAAGCGGATGAAATGCAACCGTGCCAATCAATTTTGACCTTCTATTATGCGATTTTCAGGGCAAATGTTCCGTTGTACGAAACTTCTGTACATTTTATCGAATAAATAATGGCCCAGGAATACCCTGGGCTACTTTTGAGTTACCCAAATTTACCTAATTACTATCATGCTATGAGACCTACCTACACGATCCTTTTCGTCCTTTTTCTCATACCCTTTTCAGCAATCAGCAGCAAACGTGCATGCGATTATGCAGGCTCCAATTTAGGCTATATAAAATCGCAGACACAGCAAGCTATTAAAGCGGAAGACATTAATTTTTCGAGGTATTACGCCTATAAAGCATTAAATGCCATAGAAAAATCCAAGACCCAATTTGAGGCTTGTGGATGCGACTACGCCCTGAAAAGTATAAATGAAGGCCTTGATAACTTGAAAAAAGCCACGAGAATTGGCTCATTAAAAGGTGCTAAAATCCTTTTGAAGCGTGCACTGGAAAGTACCTATGGTAGTTTGGAAGCTTTAGAAAAGCATGATGAACTTCATGTAAGCCTGTACGCTTCTGATCTATTAGCCATGAATACCAAGACGGCCATTGAAGATAAGCTTACACGAAAAATGCCGGAAGAAAAAGATCTTCATAACATGATCGATAAAGCCCTGGTGAATTTTAAGAACTCCCTGGATGACGTTGTAAAAAATGTGAACTGCCGTGAAGCCTACGATTTTGCCTCAAAAATATATGCACACTGTTCTCAAGAGCTGCTTAGAAAAGACCTAACACCCGGAAAGAAGTACTATAATTACCGAACCAAAGAAATAACAGAAAATGCCCTTCGAAGGCTGCAAAACTGCGCAAAGTAACTCTATGCCTACAAAGCATTCACATCCTATTTGCTGGCGAAGAGCTTGACATCACCTTCGGATATCTCTGCGCCACCGAGGATAATTAAGCGCTCGACTACATTACGAAGTTCCCGAATATTACCTGTCCAATCATATCCCTTTAAAAGGCTGATGGCCTTTGAAGAAAACTTTTTCTTTGCGATGCCTTGCTCGCTTGCTATTTTAGACGCAAAATGTTCTATTAAAAGTGGAATGTCATCCCTGCGATCATTCAACGCAGGTACCTTTATGAGGATCACGGCTAACCTGTGATACAGGTCTTCACGGAATTTTCCTTCTTCTATTTCTTTAGCAAGATCTTTATTAGTTGCGGCTACAACACGCACATCAACTTTGATATCCTTGTCTGAGCCGACACGTGAAATCTTGTTCTCTTGCAAAGCCCTCAGAACTTTTGCCTGAGCAGACAAACTCATATCTCCAATTTCGTCCAGAAATATGGTTCCTTTATTGGCTGTCTCAAACTTTCCGGCCCTGTCTTTCACTGCCGATGTAAATGCACCTTTCACATGACCAAAAAGCTCACTCTCTATTAATTCGGAAGGGATGGCCGCGCAATTCACTTCAATAAAGGGACCGCTGCTTCGTTCACTTTTTTCATGGATCCAATGCGCAACCAGCTCTTTTCCTGTACCGTTGGATCCGGTAATAAGAACACGGGCATCAGTAGGGGCTACTTTCTCGATCATGTCTTTTATGATCTGTATCTCCTTTCCTTCCCCTACCATTTCGTAGTTCTTGCTTATCTTCTTGCGGAGTGTCTTATTCTCTACGACGAGTTCCTTCTTGTCCAATGCATTACGTACAGTCGTAAGCAACCTGTTTAGATCCGGAGGTTTGGAAATGTAATCGAAAGCACCTATCCGCATGGCATGAACTGCTGTATCGAGATCGCCATGACCAGATATCATGATAAAAGGAACTTCGGGTTTGATCTTTTTAGCCGATTGCAGCACTTCCATGCCATCCATTTTTGGCATTTTTATATCACAAAGAGCAAGGTCGTACTCATTTTTCTTGATCTGATCTAATCCTTTTGCCCCATCTTCTGCTTCCTCAACTTCGTAGGTATCACTCTCTTCGGTCAGAATTTTAACCAGCACACGCCTGATGGCCGCCTCATCTTCTATAACTAATATTTTTGCCATGGATTTATTTAAAAAATTGACATTTTTAAACCGGACCTGAAATAGAAACCAGGATCACTATTAATTTCAAATACCTTATTTCGGTTGTCGTCCCTTAATATGCCTTTTTGAATAATCGAATGCCCGATCCAAGATTGCCAGGATACATATTTGCTGATCTTGAATTGATATCCAATTGAACCTACCACCACAGACAAAGAAACTGCACTTGCCAATTGATCATCGGGCACGGGAATATCATCCTGAACATTTACAAAATAGCCATCCAGGAATAAAGAGGCATCGAAAATATGATTTTCATTTAAAAAATAACGAAACTGTGACTTTGGGATCCCAAGGGTATAGGACCAATTCGGATGAAATCGCCTGTAGTAATTGACCAAAGGTAGGGGTACGGGTAAACCTGTTGCACTGTTATAGCTAAGGCCCAATACCAGCCTGAAGGGTTTATCGGCGTCTTTTCGCTCCTTCCACAAACTAGCTGTTGCATTGATCTTAAAATCATTTGGCTCTATGCCGCTTACCAAATTAGAGGCAATCCTCGGAGTAAAAATCCCAACAAATCGCCAATTCTCGTTCCATTTGAATATATACCCCAAATTGAAATCGATGATATGCAGTCTACCTATAGAGGACCCGTCAAATGGAAGTGGATTTTCAGGTATAATTCGAATATGACTATAATCACCACCCAGAACCAGGTATTCTTCTAATCCCGTCTTTATCGGTGCATTGATCAAGACTCGATATCGTCTTGATTCTGTTTCCGTTTTACTGTCAGGAAGCGACGTATATTCAATCCGGGCCAAATCGGTACTTTGTCCCAATGTTACCAATGTGAAGCCTATAAAAAAAACCGTTAGAAATGCTAGTTTCAGAATGGGTGTATTAGGTTAATTTTCAGTTTTAGGTTGGCTAATAATATGAATATCTCTTTGAGGGAAGGGAATTTTAATTTTGTGTTCTCTAAAAAGTGAATCTATATTAAATCTGATTGCGCTTTTAATTGAATTTGTTCTAAAGCTATCGGCAACATAAAATCTAATCGAGAAAGCAAGAGAAGAATCGGCAAAGTCTTCGAACCATACAAAAGGGTCAGGGGATTGAAGCACGCCCTCTACTCCATCAAGACTTTTAACAAGTAATTTACTTACCAGATCAACATCACTACCATAAGCAACCCCAACTCGAACTGCTTCAATAGTAATTAGACGATTTTGGGTATAATTATATACCGTATCCTTTATAAACTTATGGTTAGGTATTATGATCACTTTATCATCAGGGGTCACTGCTCTTGTAGTACGTAGTTTGATCTCCTGGACCCGACCTACCCGACTATCAACTTCTATAATATCCCCAACCCGCAATGTTTTGTCGACTATAACATAAATACCGCCGATCAGGTCCTGGAACAGATCCTGGAGGGCCAGGCCCAAACCCACGAAGAGGGCAGCCGAGGCAGTAATTAGAAGTGTGATGTCTACTCCTACTGCGCTCAGTGTTAGGAGGACAACGACCACATAGATCGCATATTTGATAAACTGGAAGATGCTGACAAATTTCAACTTGTCTTCACTGGCCATCTTGCGGGTCACTACTCTTCTGAAAAATCTAAGAAGGATATTGGTAGCCATTAAGGCCACAAGTAACATCAGAATAATTCCCAGAGTCAGATGGATGCCCTTCTCACCTTCTCCTATATGAATGCCCCAATTAAGTATTTCCTTAGCTTTTTGAAGGAATTCGTTCATAACGCTTTTGGAATTTCGAAATTAAAGTACACAATTTCTAATATTTGAGCCACTTCCAAAGCTCTTTATATGTTGGTTTTTTTCCATACATCAAAATACCTACCCGGTATATTTTAGCCGCCAGCCACACAATCCCTACAAAAGTAATGATCAACAGCCCTATCGAAGCGATCAATTGCCAAACGGGTACGCCTCCAGCCCCTATACCTGAAGGTAGGCGCATCAGCATTACAATTGGAGAAGTCAATGGAAAAAGAGAAAACCCAACCGCTATAGGACCATGAGGGTTACCAAAGACTGAGAAGAAACCTACGTAAATTGCCAGCATCAAAGGAAGGATGATCGGAAATATGAATTGCTGTGTGTCTGTCTCGTTGTCTACCGCTGCACCAATGGCCGCATATATAGAACTATAGATCAAGTAGCCTAGAATAAAATAAACAACAAAGAAGAGGATCAACATGAGCCAGGGAAAACGGTACAACTCTTCCGCGTACAATTGTAAAGTGTCTGCAGCTGCAGGTACTTCACCTCCAGGGAGGCCAACCGGCATACCTGAGGCGCCTTGATTTAAAGCTGCCACATCTATTCCAAAAAGTAACATGACTAGTACCAAAAGGATAGCTGCCGATATGATCCAGATTATAAACTGAGTGATCCCGGCCAGGGAAGTGCCAATGATCTTGCCCAGCATAAGTTGAAAAGGACGCACCGAAGAAATGATCACTTCAATGATCCGACTCGTCTTCTCTTCGATCACACTGCGCATTACAAAACCTCCATAAATAATGATGAACATCATGATCAAATAACCAAAACCACCACCGATCAATGCTTTTATTTCGTTGATACCCTTAAGGTTTTGATCCCCATCGAAGGTCGCTGTCTGCATGTCGAAACGATCATCTATTTCCGCAAAATCTTCAGCAGAAATTCCTATGGTAGTTAACTTATATTGTTGTAAGCGGTATTGGAAAATATCTTCAAGATTATCTACAACAGCCGCCAGCGGTGCATCTTCTGTATATAAAACAGTCTTCATCAAGGTTCTTTCCACATTATCTGCTTTTGGGATATACAGCAAGCCATAAAATCCCATACTTCGGGTAGAATCCTTTGCCGCTTCCAAAGAAATATCTTCGAAATGGAGATAGGAATAACTATCGGTCGGATTAAAATCGGTACTAAAATAAGGGCCTTCATTAAGAAGCCCTATGATCCGTTTTTCACTGTCATTGACCTTTGTTAAAAATGCGATTAAAACGATCATCCCTACTAATAGAACCGGACTCAGGATCGTCATGATCACAAAGGATTTATTCCGGACCTTGGCCAGGTATTCTCTGCGAATGATCAAACTCAATTTAGACATGGCCAATTTTACTTTGAACGGTTTGAATAAAAATATCGTTAGTCGAAGGTATCCTCTCGACAAAATTGTTAACTGTCCCTTTTCCAGAAAGAAAATTTAGAAAAGAGCGGGTGTCCGAATCAGGTAATTGTACGTCGAACTCCAATTGCTTGTCGATTTGGTTAAAAGTTACTGCTGAAATTGTAAATGCCCTCTGAATATCCCTAAGAATGTCCTCTCCTCCATCCACATGAATACCTACTTCAAATTTGTTATTCTTATAGGCCTTTTTTATATCAGATAATTTTCCATCCAGGATGATCTCCGCTTCGTTGAGCAAGGCAATATATTCGCATAGCTCTTCTACGGTTTCCATGCGATGAGTAGAAAATATAATGGACGTTCCTTTTGCATTAAGTGCAAGAATTTCGTCTTTAATGAGATTCGCATTAATAGGGTCAAAACCGCTGAAAGGTTCATCAAATATCAATAATTTGGGTTGATGCAAAATGGTCACAATAAATTGGATCTTCTGAGCCATCCCCTTCGAGAGTTCCTGTACTTTTCGTCCCCACCAATCCCCAATATCAAATCGCTCAAACCAATACTTTAAACGGGTTTTGGCCTCCAATTTACTAAGTCCTTTTAATTGCGCCAGATACATAGTTTGCTCGCCCACCTTCATGCTTTTGTACAAGCCTCGTTCTTCGGGCAGGTACCCGATTTGCATCACGTGATGTGGTTGAAGAAGTTGCCCATCAAAATAGACCTGGCCTTGATCAGGAACCGTTATTTGATTGATAATTCGCAGCAGCGTAGTTTTGCCTGCACCATTAGGACCTAAAACCCCATAAATACTGCCTCTGGGCATCTGGATCGAAACATTGTTCAATGCCTGATGGTTACCAAAACTTTTAGAGAGCTTATCTGCTACCAGAATATGATCCATACAGCTTGTTTCTTCAAATATAGATAAATGGCATATAGCTTTTCTCGGGTATC
>JAHHLF010000242.1 GCA_018679315.1 Bacteroidia bacterium
TCGTGTTGGTGTGCTGGGTGCCGGTCATTTGGGTAAAATCCATTTGCGATTACTCAATGAATCTCCCCTATATGAATTAATCGGCTTTTATGACCCAGATGAAACCCTGGCAGGATCTGTGGCTTTAGAACTGGGCTATCACAAGTTTGACACATTGCGGGATCTTATTGATGCCGTTGATGTCGTGGATATAGTCACTCCAACGCTATCTCACTATGATTGTGCCCATCAGGCGATAGCGAACAAGAAACATGTTTTTATCGAAAAGCCGATCACCCAGACCTTGGAGGAAGCGGTCGAGCTACAGGAGTTATTGGTTACACATGGAATTAAGGGGCAGGTGGGTCATATAGAGCGCTTCAACCCTGCATTTATAGCTGTGAAAAACGGGATTCAGGATCCGATGTTCATAGAAACACATCGGCTCGCAGAATTCAATCCCAGAGGCACAGATGTACCGGTGGTTTTAGATCTGATGATCCACGATATAGATATTATCCTAAGCCTTGTAAATTCGAATATCAAAACGATCAGCGCAAGCGGGGTATCAGTAATTAGCAAGTCGCCTGATATAGCCAATGCGCGTATCCTTTTTGAAAATGGATGCGTTGCCAATCTCACAGCAAGTAGGATATCGATGAAGAATATGCGCAAATCCAGATTCTTTCAAAAAGACGCCTATATTTCAGTTGATTTTTTAGATAAAAAAGTAGAAGTTGTCAAAATGAAAGATGCGCCAGAGAATCCGGGAAATTTCGACATGATATTGCAGAATGCTGAAGGACAAAAGCGACAGATCTATTTTGAAAATCCGAACATACCAGAAACTAATGCCTTATTGGACGAGTTGGAATCTTTTGCGGAGGCCATAAATAATGACACAGAAACCGTAGTACCCCTGGCCGATGGCGCCAAAGCCCTCGATGTGGCATTGCGGATAATTGATGCTTTTGAAGCCTCAAATTAATTCTAAGAAGAAACAAATCATATGCAAATAATCGCTGTTTTAGGTGCGGGTACTATGGGTAACGGGATTGCCCAGGTTTTTGCCCAGCACGGATTTCAAGTTCATTTGATCGATGTAGCAGAGCCGGCCTTGGCTTCCGCTCTGGTTACTATTGAGAAAAATTTAAACCGTTTGGCGGAAAAAGGAGTATTGGATAGCCACATTATAGGAGAAACTCTCGGTAACATCAAAACGTTTACGGAACTGCAAGAGGCTGTTAAGGATGCTCATCTGGTCGTTGAAGCCGCTACAGAAAATGAAGCGCTCAAACTTAAGTTGTTCAAGGAATTAGATGCTGCCGCACCTCCTTCGGCCATTCTTGCATCTAACACCTCCTCCATTTCAATATCCAGGATCGCTGCAGTTACACAAAGGCCCGAGCAGGTTATTGGGATGCATTTTATGAATCCGGTTCCTATTATGAAACTGGTAGAAGTAATCCGGGGGTATTCTACAACTGATGAAGTAGCGGAAGCTATTGTGGCCCTTTCGAAAAAATTAGGCAAAACGCCTACCCTCGTGAATGATTACCCCGGATTTGTTGCAAATCGAATATTGATCCCTATGATCAATGAAGCTATTGAAACATTATATCACGGGGTTGCAGGCGTGACCGAAATTGACACAGTTATGAAATTAGGAATGGCGCATCCAATGGGACCTTTACAATTGGCAGATTTTATAGGTCTGGATGTATGTTTGTCTATCCTTAATGTGCTTTATGAGGGCTTCAAACAGCCCAAATATGCTCCTTGTCCGCTTTTGGTAAATATGGTGCGGGCAGGCAAGCTCGGTGTGAAATCCGGTGAAGGATTCTATGACTATTCAGAATCCCGAAAAGCTGAAAAGGTCTCAGCACAATTTAGCTGATCAGATGGCGCAACTCATTCCCTTTAAGGCTTTATTGCCAAACCCAAACCTTATAGCCACAGTTCCTACACGCTCGCTTTATACCTATTCAGAAGAAGAGCGTCAGGAATCATTAGACTTACATCCTTCCAGTTTTTTACACGTTCTGTATCCCGACTATGGACAAGGTCCACGTAAGAAAGGAATAGCTAGGTATAAGTCTATCCGGCAAAAATTGCTTGACTTCAAAGACCGGGGGTTTTTCATTCCCGATGAGAAAGCAAATTTCTATGTCTATACCCTAACCTTTGATGATCAATCCTATTCCGGTATCATTGCAGGTGTTTCGACTGCTGATTATGATAAGGATATCATCAAGAAACATGAAGACACACTACAGCGCCGAGTAGCGCTCTTTACTAAATACCTGGAGCATGTACAATTTAATGCCGAACCTGTTCTTCTGACATATCCTGACAATCCTTCAATTTCCAATTGGATCTCAAAAATTAAATCCAAAACACCTTATGCGTCTTTCCACGGTGCAGACGGTGGAAGTCACAGCTTATGGTTGGTATCTGAAAAGGAAATGCAATTGGAATTGAAAGACTTATTTTCTTCTATCCCGGCTATTTATATTGCAGATGGACACCACCGATCTGCTTCTTCTGCCCTGTATACGCATGCTATGCAACAAGAGAATCCCGGGTTTTCCGGGTTAGAGCCCTTTAATAACTTCATGGGTTACCTGATCCCTGAAAGCGAGCTCCAAATTTCTGAGTTTAACAGACTGGTTAAAGATCTTCATGGGCATTCCCCTGAATCTTTTATGGACGCGCTATCTACAGCTTTTCAGATTGAAGAGGCCTCTTATCCGAAAATGGAAAAGGAAAAAAACACTATCGGAATGTATCTCGATCGTACGTGGTATATCCTTAGGCCTGAGCGCGATCACGATTTCACACACGATCCGGTTGAATCCCTGGATCCTCAGATCCTATTCACGAAGATCTTAGATCCTATTCTTGGCATTAAAGATCTGCGGAAGGATCAGCGTATATCGTATTTGTACGGGAAAAACAGTCTGGCTCAAATTGAGGAGGAAGTAAATAGCGGTAACTTTGCTGTAGGATTTGGTTTGGCACCCATCCGAATGTCTGAGATCAAAGCAGTTGCAGATGCTGGAAAAGTAATGCCCCCGAAGAGCACGTACATTGAGCCAAAATTATTAAGCGGACTAACCATCTACGAATACTGAGTCCTACATTTGCACTATGACAGCGATCCCTCAAAACCTTAAAAAGATATTGGATGCGATGCCTGAACAGGTAACCCTTATAGCCGTCTCCAAGACAAAATCTCCTGAGGAGATCATGCAGGCCTATGAGGCAGGGCAGCGTGATTTTGGTGAAAATAAGATACAGGAATTAGTATGGAAGCAGGAAGAATTACCTCAGGACATCAGATGGCATATGATCGGTCATGTTCAGCGAAACAAGGTTAAATATATGGCCTCTTTCGTTCATTTGATTCATGGTGTGGATAGTCTGAAACTTCTTCGAGAGATCAATAAACAAGGGGCTAAACACAACAGGGTGATAACCTGCCTGCTTCAGGTGCACATCGCTGAGGAAGAATCCAAGTTCGGACTTGATGAAACAGAACTCATGGCATTATTAAAGAACCTACCCGGTGAATCCTTGGAAAATATAGCTATTATAGGACTGATGGGAATGGCAACTTTTACGGATGACCAGGAACAGCTGGCAGCAGAATTCAAATATTTATCAGATCTGAAGACCAGACTGGCAAGTGAATATCCAGAATTAAAAGAACTTTCTATGGGAATGAGCGGGGATTATCAACTGGCTGTGAAATATGGGAGTACAATGGTACGCATTGGAAGTAGTATCTTTGGCAGCAGGAAATAAGAAAAAGTGTACGCAGTTTTAGACATAGAGACCACCGGAGGTCAGTTTAATGAAGAAGGGATCACAGAGATCGCCATTCACCGTTTTGATGGTGATGTAGTCAT
>JAHHLF010000317.1 GCA_018679315.1 Bacteroidia bacterium
TCAAGACCTGACCACAGACACTGAATTGGGGGAAATCGCTTCGGAAGAAAAAACCTTATCAGTAATCGATCTTATTTTCAATGGAGGCACCGGGGCTATTGTCATTATATCGGTCCTTTTTGTAATGCTTGCTGTAGCTTTATATATCTATTTTGAAAGGATATTGGCTATAAAAGCGGCTTCCAAGATCGATAAGAATTTTATGAACCAGATCAAAGACCATGTTGTAAGCGGCAAATTAGAATCTGCCAAGATCCTATGTGCCCAGACAGATTCACCTGTAGCCCGACTGACCGAAAAGGGTATTTCCCGGATCGGAAAGCCGCTGGATGATATCAATACCGCCATTGAAAGTGCGGGTACTTTAGAGGTTTATAAGTTGGAGAAGAACTTTAATATCCTGGCTTCTATATCCGGAGCTGCTCCGATGATCGGTTTCCTTGGAACCGTGATTGGTATGATTTTGGCATTTCACCAAATGGCGACCAGCAGCGGCCAGGCAGAAATGGGAGCTTTGGCTTCAGGGATCTATACGGCTATGACCACTACTGTGGCGGGTTTGACTGTAGGTATTATAGCATACCTTGGATATAACCACCTGGTGAACCGAGCGGATAAAGTAGTCCATAAAATGGAAGCTAATGCTGTAGAGTTCCTGGATCTGTTGAATGAACCTGCATAGGCTTATATATGAAATTTAAAGGAAAAAATAAGATCGATCCGAATTTTAGCATGTCGTCAATGACAGACATCGTATTCCTGTTATTGATCTTTTTTATGCTGACGGCGAATGCGCCTAATGCACTGGATCTGTTACTTCCAAAAGCCAAAGGGAAATCTACCAATCAACAAAATGTGTCAGTGACCATTAATAGGAACCTGGAATATTTTGTGAATAATGAACAGATCAACGGAGAATACATTGAAATTGAATTAAAAAAAGCACTGAAAGATCAGGATAAACCCACCATTATCCTGCGGGCGGAGGAAAGCGTTGCCATCCGAGAAGCGGTCAACGTAATGGACATTGCCAACAGGAATAATTATAAAGTCATCCTGGCTGTGCGACCTAACTGATGTCGCTACTAGATACGAGACACAAAAAGAAATCTTTTACCCTTACCACGATCTTATTAAGCGTCCTGGTATTGCTGATGTTTTACATCGGCCTTACCTATATGGAGCCTCCCATAGAAAATGGCATCACTGTTAATTTCGGGACAATGGAATTTGGCATGGGTGAAGTACAACCCAAAGAAAAGATCCGTTCCGAAAGATCAGAGGTCAAAGAAATAATAGAAGAAACCATTCCTGAAGAAGTGGCTCCTGCAGCACCGGAGGAAGAGGCCATTGAAGACACTACGGCAGACGCTACAGAAAAAGTGATAACGCAGGAAGATCCTGAAACCATACGGATCCGACAACGAGAAGAGGCCAGGAAGCGCGCTGAAGAAGCGGCTCAAAAAGCTCAGGCAGAAGCAGAGCGAAAAGAACGCGAACGCCGGGAAGCCGAAGAGCAACAAAGAAGGGAAGAAGAAGCCAAAAAGAAAAAACTGGACGCCATTATGGGCGGCATCAATAATTCAGACGGAGAAGCCAGCGGAAGTGAAGGGGATGATTCAATGCCCGGAGATAAAGGAGATGAAAGAGGAGATCCGTACGCTTCTACCTATTACGGTGCTCCCGGTTCAGGAAGTGGTACAGGAGGCTATGGCTTAAGCGGCAGATCTTTGGTTAGCAGGGGGAAAGTAGAACAAGACTGTAATGAGGAAGGAAGAGTAGTAGTACGTATCACTGTGGATAGAAATGGGAAAGTAATACAAGCGACACCCGGAGTGAAAGGAACCACAAATAACGACCCTTGTCTTTTGGAACCTGCACGTAAAACAGCATTTCTGCACCGCTGGAACCTGGATAGCAAAGCACCAAATCAGCAAATAGGATTTGTGGTTGTAAACTTTAAATTGGGGCAATAATTTATGACCTATCAGGCTACGCTGGACTGGATGTACCAGCGACTCCCTATGTACCAGCAACGAGGCGCTTCGGCCTATACGGGCAAACTTGATCACATTTTAGAATTGTCCCACTACCTGGAAAATCCGCATACAAAGTTTAAGAGCATTCATGTAGCCGGGACTAATGGGAAGGGATCCAGCAGTCATATGCTGGCTTCTGTCTTGCAGGAAGCGGGATACAGAGTAGGGCTATATACATCACCACACTTAAAAGATTTTAGAGAGCGTATCAAAATAAACGGGGAGGAGATCAGCAAGACCTTTGTGAAGGAGTTTGTAAAGGAACACAGGTCTTTTCTTGAACGCGGTTCCTATTCCTTTTTTGAACTCTCGGTAGCTATGGCCTTCCAATTTTTTGCTAAAAGGGAAGTAGATATTGCCATTATAGAAGTGGGCCTTGGGGGCCGATTGGATTCTACGAATATTATCAGGCCGGTAGTAAGTTTGATCACGAATATTGGTATGGATCATATGGAATTATTGGGAGATACCCTTGAGAAGATCACCCTGGAGAAAGCAGGGATCATTAAACAAAGCGTACCTGTCGTAATTAGCGAATACCAGGAAGAAACCGCTGCGTTATTCAAGGAGGTGGCTAAAAAGCAGGAATCTGAGATCTACTTTGCTGAAAAGGATGTCAGGGAAACATACAGAACAGATCTAAAAGGAAGTTATCAGAACCACAATGTAAAAGGGGTTGTTGGCTGTCTCCGGGCATTAAAGGGATTTGAGGTTACGGATGAACATATAAGAGAAGGATTGAATGCTGTTATTGCCAATACCGGGATCCAGGGAAGATACCAGGTCTTGCAGGAAACCCCCTTGGTTATCTGTGATACGGCACATAATAGAGAGGGTTTTAAAGAAGTGCTGGGTCAACTAGCCAAAGAGAATAGGAAGACAATTCATATCGTACTTGGTTTTGTTATAGAAAAGAATCTTGACCACGTACTGCCCTTATTTCCTAAAAAAGCACACTACTACTTCGTCCGACCCGATGTGCGACGCGGTTTAGCAGCGGAAAAACTTCGGGAAGCAGCCCGCAAATACGGCTTAAAAGGAAGTGCGTATGGTTCTGTAAAGGAAGGGTATGAAACGGCCTTACGTGCGGCTTCGAGTAATGATTTGATCTATGTGGGGGGAAGCACATTCACGGTTGCTGAAGTGATCTGATTTTGTCTTGTTTTTTCTTTTAGGACGCCAAAAACTAATGTATATTTGCCCCGCTTTAGCTACGAAAGTAGCCGTCAAGGGCTCTTACCTGCCTGCCGGCAGGCAGAGCTCAGCTGGCCCTGACGAATCGCCTTCGGCTATTATCAGGACTTAGGTTAGTATAAAAGTGGGGCTCTTAGCTCAGCTGGTTCAGAGCACCTGCCTTACAAGCAGGGGGTCACTGGTTCGAATCCAGTAGGGCCCACGACACTCAGAAAACCCGCACAGAAATGTGCGGGTTTTTTGTTTCCAGAAGGAAGCCGAGCTTGCTCGAGCTTTCGAATGGAAACAAAAACCCAGCCATGCGCATGCATGGCGGTTTTCTATTTGCAACATTGGCTGCGCAATGGAACATGCGCGAAGCGCATAATCCAGCCAAGCTCGCTTGAGCAGGCCGTGAAATGCAACAATAACTGCGCTGATGGCGCAGGATTTTCTATTTGCAACATCGGTATCAATGGATCATGCGCGAAGCGCATAATCCACTAAATTCCAAGCACCAAATCCCAAAACCCAAGAGTGCCAAGCTCCCTTGAGCAGGCCGTGAAATGCAAAAATAACTGCGCTGATAGCGCAGGATTTTCTATCCTGATGCTGCGATCAGTACAGGATTGCAACATTGGACACAATAGATCACGGCGCAGCCGTAATCCGGGAAATTCCAAATACCAAGCACCAAATCCCAAACCTGCCAAAAAAAATCCGCACCGGGAGGCTTAACTCCCAAGTGCGGATCTCATCAGATAAAGCAACAGAATTAGGACTAGGTACGCACTATGGCACTTGTGCATTGTATTCCAACTCGCGAAGTTTTTCCAGCGCTTCGGATTTGGAGTTGACATCGAGTTTTAAATAAATATTCTGTATGTGAAAATTTATAGTTGATGTAGTCACAAATAGTTGATCTGCAATGGATTTGTACGTAGCCCCTTGGCATAGGAATTCAACGATCTGATTTTCGCGCTTTGAGAAAAAGTTATAGCTTTTCTGATGGAACATCGCGATCAGCTTAGCCGCTATATCATTACTTATTACCGCACCTTCGTATTTTACCGAATACAACGCATTCTTAAGTCGTTTCTTGGTTAGCGGTTTGGTAAGGAATCCGTTTGCACCATTTTTAAAGGCTCTTTTGATCATCTTAAAGTCATTTTCCTCACTGGCCACAATAATTTTAATATTCGGATTCATTTTTCGGAATTCGGAAAAACCGTCAATTCCCATAGCTCCCGGGAAAGACATTTCGGTAATAATTATATCCGGCATTGTCTCCTTAAAATCTATTAAGGCATCTTCTACAGAACTAAAGAGACCTACAAGGGGAAAATCGGTGTATTTGCTAAAGAAATATCGGTACGCCTCGTGGAATTGGATGTCGTTTTCGATTGCGATAACGCTGAGTAAGTTCGTTTTCATAATTTTCAGATTTGGGTTGCATTATTACGTTTTAAAATTTGTTAATAAATGCCAGGAATTATGTCCAGTCAAACTAGATCATTCTCGGCCAGACACAACTTGGGGAAATGTGTCCGATTCGTTTAATGGTATACGGGAACTTTATAAAATAGGCGAATTGGATGTCCAGATCGGAAATGTGGGTGTAGACAGAGAAATCCTATTCACCATTCTTGGAAATGGATTCTAACGGGGAAAGAAATATGTCTTAAGACAGTTCTTCTTCCCGGTGCCTGTTACTATTCCGGTTTAATACTAAGTTGCTCGGGAACTGAGTTTCAGTATAAGAAGCTGGAGTTTGCAGTAGTGTGGTCTCATACGATTGGGGGTTTATGAGTTATACAACGATTTGGGGTTAAAATCATACTTTAATTTAAGACAATATCTGACATTGTTCTAAAAATCATAGTGTTTTTCGGCCAATGACATGTTTTTTTAAGGATTTTCGACTATCCGGTCGTTTCTTCATTGATCCTCGTAGTTAACATCGGCCGTAGCCATGGGATTATATATTTCCATAATCCATTTCTCTTCTCCGTATGCCCCGTCTAGATGGGAAACATAAGCATCTTTCGCAGCATTTTTAGATTTAAAATCGGCCAGATATACGTAATACAACCCATTTTTCTTGTTATAAAATTGCCGGGCATCCAGACCTTCTTCTCGCAATCGGTCCAAAAAGGCAGCTAAATACCTCTTGTTTTTGTAAACATTAGCAATTAAATAATAACCAGAATTAACCCCAATGATATCTGACCGATTTTTGGACTTCAAAGGCAAGTCGATTATTTTATCAAACGTGTCTTTAACAGGTTTAATCGGCTTTTCCTTAACATCGGCTACCGCGGTTCCTATTTTGCTATAGGATTCCCTCGGAATTCGTGCTGGGGGGGTTGTTTTTTCCTCTACTTCGTTGCGCAATAGGCGAACCATAGTTTCAAATCGCCTTTCGAACATTTCGTTACGCGCGTTTTCTATCGAATCTTGTCTTAATATTAATTGATCCAGGATTAGCCTGTTCTCAAAAGCCAGGGATTGACTCAAGTTCCCAGCCATTTTTTGTTCGGCTTTGAGCTGAAATATCTGCTCCTCGTAATTTTTCACGATCTCATCTACCCTACTGTCATCGGAACTATTGACATACAAGTTTTGCATGCCGGCAAGATCCTTTACCGAATAAGCCAAAGACACTTCGTGATTCCAACCCAGGTTAGCGCCCGCGGCGGTAATATCTTTCTCCATCAAATAACCAAGGGATAATTTCTTGCTTACATTAAATCCAAGGCCCAGGGATACGCCGTAATCCTGTTGGTAAGTTGTTTGTAACCACCCGTAATCCGGTAGGTCGAGTAATAGGGAACCCACGTAGTTCATGTTATTCTCTTTATCCATTCCAAGCTGTACTAGGGGCATGATACGTGCATTGGCAAACAGTCCGTTTTGGGTGTTCATAGTATGGGTATATTGGAGTGAACCACTTAGACTTTGTACATGCATGTTCGTAATGATATTGTTGGTGGTCTGGTTGTACTTAACCAGGTCCCTGGCATATAATCCCACATCGAATTTGCCTACGGAAAGTGCAATCCCAGGTTGAATGGAAATTTTGTTTTCCTTGCGTGCCTCGCGGACAGTTGGGTCGTTTTCTACGGAGACTATCCTGCTTTGGTCCAATCCTTCGCTGAGGTAGGTAATATTGGTTCCAAAAGTGAGCTTACTTTTATCGCTCAGTGGCACAGCTGTGGCATAATTTGCATTGAAACCAAATTCCTGCATTACCCCGAGCCAGGATCCGTAGATACCTATCCCAAGGGCTGTGCGTTCGTTAACCTTATTACTGAAACCCAGGTAGTAATTCTGATAATTGTCTTCATAAGAGGCATATTGATTCCTGTGCAAAATATTCAGGTACGATTTGTTCTCTCTTACCAAGGAAAAAGTAGGATTAATGAGGTGCCTGTTAAAAAAAAGCTGATTGTGAAACGGTCTGTTCAGTTTTGCCCAAGGGTCGGATTCCTGGGCATAGGTAGACCCTATCCCACATAACAAGCCGATTAAAATGATTACAAACAGTATCAACAGGGCTTTTGTGGTAGAACCAGCTATGGGTTGGGGAGTATTCCTTTTGTCGAATTGATCGTCGACTGATTTTTTACCAAAAGAGTAACGCTTTGAAGTCATCGCCTTAAGATTTAAGATTTGAGTGTTAACCGGGCCACTTTGGGG
>JAHHLF010000187.1 GCA_018679315.1 Bacteroidia bacterium
GGCCTGGAAGATCAATCAAAGCCCTTTGCTCACCAGCCTCTTTATTGGACCTGGAAATGCAGGAACACAGCAATTGGGGACTAACTTACCTATAAACCCAACTGATTTTGATGGCGTAAAAAAGGCCGTTCTCGATAACCAGATTCAAATGGTAATCGTAGGTCCGGAAGCATCTCTTGTAAAAGGAATTCATGATTATTTTGCCAAAGATATTTCGCTTAAGGAAGTTACCGTGATAGGCCCGGGCGCGGTAGGAGCGCAGCTGGAAGGGAGTAAAAAATATGCTAAGGAATTCATGAAGAGGCATGCTATTCCAACAGCAGACTATAAAAGTTTTTCATCAGAAGAAATAGAAGAAGCAAAAGACTTTCTCAAAGAATTGAAACCCCCGTATGTTTTAAAAGCTGATGGACTTGCAGCTGGAAAAGGGGTGCTGATACTCGATGATATTAAAAAGGCTGAAGAGGAATTGGAATCTATGCTTCTCGACGCTAAGTTCGGGGAGGCAAGCTCTACAGTAGTTGTGGAGGAATTTTTATCCGGGGTAGAATTGAGTTGCTTTGTGCTCACCGATGGGGAAAAGTATAAATTGCTCCCATTCGCTAAAGATTATAAAAGAATAGGCGAAGGAGATACAGGCTTAAATACAGGGGGTATGGGTGCCATATCACCTGTTCCTTTCAATGAGCCCGCATTTAAACAGAAAATTATTGAACGGGTTGTTGAGCCTACTATTAAGGGTTTGCAACAGGAAGGCATCCCTTATACAGGGTTTGTTTTTATTGGATTGATCAAGGTGGGATCAGATCCGTATGTCATAGAATACAATGTGCGGTTAGGGGATCCGGAAACAGAGGTTGTGCTGCCCAGGATTACATCAGATCTATTGGAAACTTTTGTTTCAATAAGAGAGAAGAGATTTGACAATACACCTCTGGAGATTGATCCTGAGTATGCCATTACAATTATGACTGTTTCAGGTGGTTATCCGGAAGCTTATGAAAAAGGCAAGCCTATTAAAGGATTAGAAAACCTTGATGCCGAAGCACTATTTCATGCAGGTACAAAGGAAGAAAATGGTGTAGTCTATACGAACGGTGGCAGAGTGCTGGCGGTAAGAGGCCGGGGTGTCACAATGAAGAAGGCCCTTGAACAAGGATATTCAAATATAAAATGCCTTCAATATGAAGGCATGTACTACAGAAAGGATATTGGATTTGATCTATAAATAAGAATGCGCAGTAATGCTCTTATCTTCCTCACCGCGGTCATTGAATTTCTTTAATTCCAATAGCCAATAGACCATGGCAACCGTACCGGCCAATAAAAATATCCAATTTACGGTGTTTGAGGTCCACCAATTTTCCATAAACCGGAAAAAATCATAAGGCCAAAACAATCCGTTTACAAATAAATCTTCAATCGCTTCAAAAAATGCTCGCATCTTTGTTGTTATATTTACTGGACAAAAATACTAAAAGCTGCGATGATTTCAAGCGTTTTCGGTAAAACCAAGCCCGTTAACTACATTATTTTGCTCGCTTTCCTGTTTTTACTCTACTGGTATGTGCAGCTTGTTTTGTTCCGAATTGATTTTGATACGGCTTCTATAATTATTCAGGGACTCGTTACAGGTGTTCTATTATTTACTGTTTTCCTTGTCAATTTTATTGTGAGGCGCAATCAGATCAATGAATCGAATTCATACGCCATACTCTTCTATGTCTTATTATTTGTTGTCTTCCCGGAAGTAGTCACTGACAACAATGCCATCCTCTGCAGTTTTTTTATGTTGTTGGCTGCACGGAGGCTAATATCGATACGCACTTTAAAGAATGTGCCTCAAAAAATTTTCGATGCGAGTCTATGGATTATGATCAGCAGCTTTTTTTATGATTGGGCCATCTTGTTCATGATCCTGGTTTTTTTGTCGATCTATTTCTACGATCCAAAAAGCGTTAAGAACTGGCTTATCCCCCTTGTAGCTTTTTTTACTATTAGTTTAATATTGGGAAGTTGGTTGGTTTTGACCAACCGGGTTGATTTTCTCCAAGAACACTATGAATTCTTTATATCTTCTGAGATCACCCTTTCTTCTTATTGGTTAAGTCAGATAAAGCTGAATCTCTATTTAGCTTTTGTAATTCTCGCAACGCTACTTGCCTCTATCAATTTAACCCGATTTGGTCATGGGCGGATAATATCGATCCGACTCATTTCCAGTTTTTTGATCATCGCGATTTTTATTACCCTGATCAATACTTCTGAGGGGAATTATCCGGTAATTTTGACTTTTTTTCCAACGGCGGCAATCCTGGCGCGATACATCGAGGTCTTTAAGCGTAAAAAACTAAGAGAGATTCTCCTAATTGTATTGGTTCTTACACCATTCCTGGTCTTTGCTACTGAATGGATTCTGAAATAAGGAGTATCTTTGACGCCAAGATTAACACGATGTTTACAGCTTTAGCTCTGCCCATTTTCAGGGAAACCATAGCTACATATCACATTGATGATGATGTAGATCAGCCCATTAACAATCCATATCCTCAGGATGAAATATCCCATTTACTTTATAATAAATGCTGGATCGATACGGTCCAATGGCATTTAGAGGATATCATTCGAGATCCTAAGATTGAACCAAAGAAGGCCTTAGAGATTAAACGCAGAATAGACAAAAGCAATCAGCAGAGGACAGACCTGGTTGAGATTATCGACGATTTTTTCCTGACTCAATTCAAAGAAGTCGACATAAAAGAGAATGCTACGATCAACACCGAGAGCCCGGCATGGGCAATAGATAGATTATCCATACTTACACTTAAGATCTATCACATGCGCGAAGAGGCCAAAAGAGCCGATGCCGATCCCGCTCATAAGGAAAGCTGTAAAGCCAAATTAGATATCCTCGAACAACAGGAAAAGGATCTGTCCATGGCCATCGATCAATTGCTGGAAGATATGGCCGAAGGAAAGAAATACATGAAGGTGTACAAGCAGATGAAGATGTACAACGATGATGAGCTGAATCCCGTCCTTAGAGGCCAAAAATAGGGCCAAGGTGAAACAAGCTACAGTAGACATTCCTGATCGACCTAAAAGACTCGTTGTATTGCGATTTTCGGCCTTGGGCGATGTAGCACTTACCGTACCGGTAATATTGGCATTCCTAGAGGCATATCCAGCGTATTCCCTTACGGTCGTGACCAGGCCAATATTCAGTCCGATTTTCGCGAATATAGAACGAGTCAATGTCATGGAAGCCGAGCTAGAAGGCGTGCATAAAGGGATGCCAGGATTGTTCAGATTGTTCAGTAGTATTCGGGAGTTACAAGCTGAAACTATTCTTGATCTTCATAATGTACTGAGAACAAAAGTATTACGATTCCTGTTTGGTTTTCAATCGAATCGCTTTAAAGCAGTCGACAAGGGCAGGTCGGAGAAAAAAGCATTGACACGCAGTGCTAATAAGGTCTTGAAGCCTCTCAAACACACAACACAACGGTATAAAGAGGTGTTTGAAGCCCTGGGCTATTCATTTGGCCTGGGTAGCACACAAACCCTTCCCAGCCTCAAAATGCCCCAAAATATCCTTGATACGAGCCGGCTTGAAGGCAAAGTGATAGGAATTGCGCCATTTGCAGCCCATGAAGGGAAGGTTTATGATTTAAGGCGTCTTGAAAAGGTGATCAGGGAGATAAATGCGCAAATAGATTGCACAATTATATGTTTTGGTGGTGGGAATAAGGAAAAGTCGGCTATCGCGCATTGGAACTCAACGTATCCTAATTGTATAAATCTAATAGGCCAGGTTGCTTTCGAGGAAGAATTGAAGGTTATAAGCAATTTGGACTTGATGCTTAGCATGGATAGTGGTAATGGGCATTTGGCAGCTATTTTTGGTGTTCCTACGCTAACTTTATGGGGCATTACGCATCCGTTTGCAGGATTTGCCCCCTATGGTCAACCAGAAGAGAATAGTTTAGTGGCCGATAAGACGAAATTTCCCTTAATCCCTACTTCTATTTATGGGAATACGTGCCCTCCGGGCTATGAGGAAGCAATTAATACGATCTCCGAAGAAGAAATTGTTTCGAAGATTCTAACGATTTTAGGCATAAAAGCCTAATGTATGGGTTGTGGTGCCAAGGACCTGAAATAGGTGCGTAGCTGCTGTATAAACTTGTATCTCAAGTTTTTAGCGTTACCAGAGGCCATTTGCAGTCGTATGCCGATATAGGCAGATATCACATAAGCAGCAACACCATCACTATCAACATGTCTGGCGACATAGCCATCGGATTTCCCTTTTTGAAGGGATGTGATTAGTGCTACTTCCCAGATCTTGAGGATATCATTTAAATAGGTGTTGACCTCAGGGTCCTTGCCTTTTGTTTCAGACAGGAAATTACTGAGTGCAAAACCATTATCAAAGAAATTATGTTCTGCTGTTTCAAGGGACGCATCTAAACTGCTTTCAATTATAGAAAATGGATCTTCTTTTCCTTCAATAGGTTGTACAAGTGCACTGTATACCTTTTGAACGATAAGATTTTGAATAATACTAATGAAGAATTCCTCCTTGGATTTAAAGTGATAATAGAAGGCACCTTTAGAAAGGTCTAACTTCTTCAATATATCATCTACACTTGTGCTGTGATACCCGTTTTGGTAGAATAATTCGAGTCCTGCCACCTGTAATCGTTGCATTGTGGCTAATCTTTTCAATGTATGTTCCATGATATGGGGTGTTTTAATAAGACCGACTAAGTGGTCTAATTAAGAAAACCGTCGTTTAAGACAATTTCCTATACTTTAACGATGAAACGAAGGGAATATTTGACTAACTACCTAATTACTAGGATGTCAAACGGGAAAAAATAAGACTAAAGACCACCTGGTTTGTAATAATTCAGGCTACAGTTCCCTGACAACTGCTTCCTGCGCCTGCTGTGCACCCATAACAATGCTGAGAAATAACAATATTTCTATTTTGCAACACCTCTTCCTGGTATTCCTTTATATGCTTCACAGGACTGGCGTTTTTAAGACCCAGCATCTGATTAAAATCACAGTCGTAGAGCCAACCATCCCAACTCACAGAAAGTGTATTTGTACACATAACATTGGCAACTGCAGATGGATTAAAAGCATCTACCAGGGCATACATATAATCCTCATAATTTTCAGAGGCTATTAGATAATCTAAAAATCTCGAGATCGGCAAATTAGTGATGGCAAATAGATTATGGAATTCAATACCAAAATCTTCCTTAAGTGCTTTTTTAAAATCCTGCTCAAGAGCTGCCTGATCACCGGGAAGAAAGGCACCTGATGGATTATAGACCAAATCTAACTTCAGATTACTGTCCGGTTGTCCATAACCAACAGCATTGAGTTCTTGTAATGCCTTAATTGATTTATCAAAAACTCCATCTCCACGCTGTTTATCTGTTTTCCCCCTAGTATAATGGGGCATTGAGGAAACCACATGGATATTGTGTTTCTTAAAGAACTGAGGCAGGTCATAGTATTTTGTGTTGGCGCGGATAATGGTGAGGTTAGACCGTACAATAAAGTCCTGGATACCTGCTTTGGCCGCTTCTTCAACAAACCAGCGAAAATCCGGGTTCATTTCAGGGGCACCGCCGGTCAGATCCAGTGTATGAGCGCCTGTTTTACGGATAACTTCCAGGCATTGGGTCATAGTCTCCCGTGCCATGATTTCTTTACGATCAGGCCCGGCATCTACATGGCAGTGCTCGCAAACCTGGTTGCACATATACCCAACATTGATCTGCAAGATCTCTAATTTTTGGGGTCGAAGCGGAAAATGGCCGGATTCTGCTATCTTATCCCTGAAATAGGGCAATTCACCATCTGCAAATAGGCCATTCTCAAGAATATTGAGTTGTTTATTAAAATCGGCAAGAGCATCTTGCCTGGCTTTCAGTGACTTAGTAGCCATAATTATCTTTTCATTTCAGACTATTGCGGGCAATAGTGCGTTTTACATGCTTAATTTGTCGTGTTTATTCATCATCTGAACTGCGTGAACCAGCGAAGCACCGCTTTCGATAGCAGCACCTGCGTGCACAGCTTCCATCATTTCTTCTTTGGTGATCCCGCGTTGTAATCCATCTTGGGTATAGGCATCAATACAATAGGGGCATTTAACAATATGGGCAACTGCAAGAGCGATCAAGGATTTCTCGCGGGCAGACAAGGCACCTTCTTCAAACACTTTTCCGTAATATTCAAAAAACTTAGTGCCGAGCTCTTCACTCCATTCGGTGATTTTTCCAAATTTGCGCAGATCTGCCGGATCATAATATGAATTAGCCATAGATAAGGCGTTTATAGGGTTATATTTCTTTTTGTAAGTGAGAATCTGAATTCTTGTGTGGCGTTACAAGAGAAGGCCTGTGAATCTAGGCCGGAATTGGGAGATATGCGGGAGATCCTTTGTTAGAATTAGGGGTATAAAATGGAGTGATTTCAGCTAAAACCACTTCAATATCTAAGATTTTAACTCGGTTTAATTGCGTTTGAAGGAATTGAATAATACCAATAGGTATAAACTTTGAAAATCTTAGTAATAAGGGGATATCCGAGCTATTATCTACATCAATAATGGCAGGTAATATGTGTGGAGTTTTGTTATTGATTTCAAAATATTCCTTCAATTCTGTATATAAACATCTGCGCCCCCATGAAAATTCCAGAAAGCGCTCTTTATCAAATTCGGAGCTTAATAGGCCCAGGAGATAAATTCCACCATCTCGGGAAGGTCCCAAAACCTGATTTCCTGCTTCAAGGGATTGAATGGCAGTGCGAATTTCGAGATTGGTTAAATGAGGTGAATCATTTCCGATGGAAATAATCCGATCAAAACCCAGGTCAAAAATTCTTTGAAAAGCATTTGCGAATTTTTCTCCAAAATTTTCACCTTGCTGATCTTTCTCTGAAAAGTGAAAGAAAGATCTGCCTGACCGACTAATTAAGTTTTGTGAATGTTCGTTGAACTGCTCGTATAATAATTCCCCTTTTGGCAACCATTTGTGCTGTATTTCAGCCTGTGGCGTCCGGGCAAAGAGTAAAATAGCTGTCCTTGTTTGTTCAGGGGTCACTGGATACAATTTTAGCGGGTTAAATATACCTTTTTAATTGGTCGGATTCACGCTTATTCATTACAGAATACTAGGAAAAAGGCTGGTAAATAGGATTTTGGTCAAACCGACTGGCTGGTTTGTAGATCAAATGTTAAAAGCAGGTGCTATTTGTCTAAATTGGGGTGAATTGCATTCTTATTATGTTGAAAAGCAAAGTTTTGAATTTTTAATGCCTGCCGCGTATACCAACAAACTGCCTGGTTTGTAAAATGGTCTTGCATTTTATGACGAAATAGTGAAAAAGCCATTACTTTTAACCTAAGTTGTTTAGTGTGAATCATATGAATAAAAGGGGTAGGGAGATCAATCTGGTATTGTCTGGCGGAGGAGTTCGGGGAATGGCACATATAGGTCTTATCAAGGCATTGAAAGAGCAAGAATTCTCAATTTCAGCAATTTCTGGAAGTAGTATAGGAGCCATAATAGGTGCGCTATATGGCAGTGGCCGAACTATCGATGAAATGCTTACTTTTTTTCGTACCACCCCACTCTTTAAATATAACTTTCTTAGCTTGACTAAACCCGGACTTTTAGATACGGAACGATATTACAATTTATTCATGAAAGGGATCCCCGATGATGACTTTTCAATGCTAAATTGCAAACTATACGTCGTAGCTACCAATTTGGAAAAGGGTGAAGCTTCGGTTTTTGGCAAAGGAGCATTGATAAAGCCGGTTTTGGCATCTGCAGCCTTGCCTCCTTATTTTAGCCCGGTAGTAATAGATGAAACACTTTATGCCGATGGGGGGATCATGAATAATTTTCCTATCGAACCCTTTGCAAATAGCAAGTTACCTTTATTTGGGAGTAATGTTTCAATGGTTAGGGATGTATCTCGTAATGAACTGGGATCCTCTTTGCAATTAGCTCAGCGGACGACCGGTCTCATGATGTATGCCCTAAACAAGGAAAAATTAGCCCATTGTGACCTCC
This sequence comes from Bacteroidia bacterium, assembly GCA_018679315.1. Taxonomy (GTDB): domain Bacteria; phylum Bacteroidota; class Bacteroidia; order Flavobacteriales; family Flavobacteriaceae; genus HDS-28. The sequence goes on from JAHHLF010000187.1 coordinate 8,112, forward strand.
TTTTTCAGCCGTACGAATTAGAGAACATAGGGGTTTTGGATAAAAAACATATTGATTCGGCCTATGAGATTGGGTATAATAATGCCATTAAGATCCTGAAGAATTGGGATGTTAAAGCCTATACATCATCGTAATCGATCTTCAAGGTAGGTGTAGTAGGATGGGATTGACAGGTTAAGATATACCCTTCTTCTATTTCACTATCGGTGAGGATCTGATTTTTTTCCATTACGACTTTCCCTTCTGTCACTTTAGCAATACATGTACTGCAAACACCCCCCTGGCAAGAATACGGAGCATCTATGTCCGCATCCAGGATGGCATCAAGTAATAGCTGTTTGCGCTTCATGACGAGTGTGTATTCTTCATCGTCCAATATTACCTGAATATTGGATTTGGAATCGTCTGTCACCTGCGGTGTGGGGGCAACATCCTCAAGTGGGCTTGTGAATAGTTCGAAAAAGATCTGCTCCTGCCTAATATCTTGGGCTAGCAGAGCAGATTTGACTTCTTCTATCATGGCCTCAGGCCCGCAGAGGTAGAAAGAATCAAAAGATACATCCTGGAACTTATTCTTCAACAGGTAATTCGCCTTCGCCCCATCTATTCTACCAAAGAGCGCACCCTCTTCTGATGCCCTGCTAAAGGAATACTGAAGAAAAAAGCGTTCAGGGTATTTTTCCTGCAGATCGGCCAGCTCATCGTAGAACATGGTCTCGTCTTTCCCTTGGTTCCCATATAAAAGCACGAAGCGATTTTCATCATGTGATTCCAAAACTTCCCGGGCGATGCTCATAATAGGTGTAATGCCACTTCCAGCGGCAAAAGCTGCTATATTTTGAGGGCTGCCTGAAGATTCAAAAATAAATCTGCCTTCCGGTGGCATTACCTCCAAAGAATCCCCTTCATTTAATTTTCGATTAGCGTATACAGAGAATTTCCCATCGGCTACTTCCTTTACTCCGATGGCCAGAGAGCCATCAGATCTCGAGCTGCAAATAGAATAAGCCCTGCGTACTTCTTCGCCATCCAGCGAATAGCGAATTGTAATGTATTGACCTGGGCTAAAAGCGAATTCAGACCTCAGGTCTTCAGGGACATCAAAATAAATGGTTACTGCATTGGGGGTATTGGGGACAATACTGGAAATTGATAATGAATGAAATGCGCTCACAATTTTTTTTTGCAAAAATAGGTATTCTGTCAAAAGGAGTTCGTTTTCTTTAGAATAGGAAATTGATGTAACAAAAATTACTTTTACGCCACTAACGTTCAAACGCTTTTAAACAACTTCTATGTTTAGGCATTTTATTACGCTGCAATGGAAATCATTTATCAGGGCAGCTGCATTTAAATCCAACCTGGCCTTTAGTATTTTCATGATATTTATAGGCCTTTATTTCTGCGCTACTTTTTTAATGCTTGGTGTAGGCGCTTATTTTATTATTGAAGACCTGGAACTAGGCGATCCGCTTACTGTTGTAAATAGTTTTATGATCTATTACCTGGCAACGGACCTTATTATGAGGTATATGTTTCAGAAAATGCCCGTATTGAACATCCGGACACTACTCTATCAACCGATCAAGAAAAATGGGGTGGTGAAGTATTCCCTGTGGAAAACAGTGGCCTCTTTCTTCAATATCATGCATGCTTTTTTCTTTGTGCCTTTTTCCATTGTCTTGATCACTCAGGGATATGACCCTATAGGCGTACTTGGTTGGCACCTGGGAATTTTCGCATTGTTTTTTACGAACAATTTCCTGAATGTGATGATGAATAACGTGGATAGTATTTTCTATCCTTTGATCGCACTCATGCTTGCACTAGGAATAAGCCAGTATTACGGGTGGTTCGATATTACTGCCTATACACAGCCTGCATTTCAAGCCTTATATGAATTACCCTGGACGGCTATATTGCCATGGGCATTATTAATTAGTATTTATCTGGCTGCCTTTTCCTATTTCAGAAGACATATGTATTTGGATGCTGGATTAGCCACCAAGCAAGTGGAAGCAAAAACCGAGGATTATGCCTGGCTTAACCGTTTTGGTAATCTCGGGACCTTCTTAAAAAATGATATCCGACTGATTCGTAGAAATAAGCGATCAAAGACTACGGTGATCATGAGCGTATTCTTTCTTTTTTACGGCCTGTTCTTTTTCACTCAGAGCGTAGAAACCTTAGATCACCCTACCTGGAAAGTATTTGCCGGGATATTTATCTCCGGCGGATTTTTGTTCAGTTTCGGACAGTATGTACCGAGTTGGGATAGCGCGTATTATCCCTTGATGATGAGTCAGAATATCAGATATAAGGAATACCTGAATTCTAAATGGTATTTGATGTTGTTTGCTACCGTGATCAGTACCATACTGTCTGTATGGTATATTTATTTTGGATTGGATACTTACCTGGCCATTCTGGTTGGGGCCGTGTATAATATTGGAATTAATTCCTATTTAGTGTTATGGGGCGGGGCTTATATAAAAACCCCCATCGACCTGAATAGCAATAAAAATGCATTTGGAGATAAACAGGCCTTTAATGCCAAAACCATGCTTCTTACTATTCCCAAACTGATACTTCCCCTTGGCGTTTATATGATCGGACATATTTTTATTGGAGAAACAGCGGGATATGTAATGGTGGCTTTGACCGGAGTTTTGGGCTATGTTTTTAAAGAAAAAGTATTTAAGATCATTGAAAAGATCTACAAAAAAGAAAAATATAAAACTCTTCTGGCCTATAGCCAGAAAAACTGATCTAGAGAATTAAGATTATGATCAACGTACAAAACGTAACAAAAAAGTACGGCAATAAGACTGTACTTAACATAGAACATCTCGACATTCCAAAAGGACAGAGCTTCGGTTTAGTAGGTAATAACGGTGCGGGAAAAACCACATTCTTTAGCATCCTGCTTGACCTGGTACAGCCAACGACCGGAAAGATCATTTCTAATGAAATTGATGTAAACAATAGTGAGGCCTGGAAACCATTTACTTCTGCCTTTATAGACGAATCCTTTCTTATTGGCTACCTCACCCCGGAAGAATACTTTTATTTCATAGGTGAATTACGCGGTCAAAATAAGGCAGATGTTCACTCTTTGCTCAGTCAATTTGAGGATTTCTTTCACGGGGAAATATTGGGGCAAAAAAAATACTTACGGGATCTTTCCAAAGGGAATCAGAAGAAAGTTGGGATCGTAGCATCTTTTATAGGCAATCCTGAGATCATCGTATTGGATGAGCCATTTGCCAATCTTGATCCTACAACCCAGATTCGATTAAAGTCAATTGTAAGAGACCTGGCTTCAAATCATGATATTACTGTACTTATTTCCAGCCACGATCTTATGCATGTTACAGAAGTTTGTGAACGTATTGTTGTTCTGGAAAAAGGGGATATTGTCAAAGACATTGCTACCTCGGAAGAGACTCTTAAAGAGTTGGAAAATTTTTTCAGTGGCAGCCTGGCCAACTGATCATTTTCATGACATTTTAGACACCTAAATTGGGCAGTAATTTTTCACCTGGCTCCAACAGCAGGAAAATTCACTTAATTTTAGGGCCTTGAGGCATAATAATCACTGTCTTTTTCAGTTAAGATTACGTACGAATACCGAGAATCTTGAAACTTCGTTTTAAAATAATCCTTATCGGTGTTCTTGGGGGCATATGGATTAACGCTTGTTCTACCAAGAAAGACGCCTTTATAAACAGGAATTGGCATTCCTTAAATACCAAGTACAATGTATTGTACAATGGTAATATTGCCTTTGAAGAAGGTCGCACACAACTCAACGAGAATTATAGGGATAACTATTGGGAGGTATTACCTATAGAACCCCTGGAGATCAGAGAAGAGGTACGCCTTGCCTCCGAGGAATCTAATCCGAATTTCATACTTGCCGAGGAAAAGGCAACAAAAGCAATCCAAAAACACAGCATGGACGTTGGCGATGTGGAGCGTAATCCGCAAACAGCCGATGCATTTATTTTATTGGGGAAAGCACGATATTATGATCAACGCTTTGTACCGGCCCTGGAATCGTTCAATTATGTTTTGCGAAAATTCGATCAAAGTAAGAAACTAAATGAAGCAGCTATATGGCGGGAAAAGACGAATGTACGTCTTGAGAATGAAGAATTAGCGGTGAAGAACTTAGGACTCCTGATGAAATTTGAGCGTTTGAGTGATCAGGAATATGCAGATGCCCATGCCACTATCGCCCAGGTCTACATCAATAGAAATGCGCCAGATACGGCCATGCGAGAACTTAAGATCGCTGCGGCTTATACAACCCGGATCGCTGAAAAAGGCAGATACTTATACATTATTGGGCAGTTGTACAACGAAATGGGACATAAAGACAGTGCCAATTTCGCCTTTGACCGCGTAATAGCTCTTAATAGAAGATCGCCACGCGTTTATATGATCAATGCCCATCTTCAAAAAATACGAAATACAGAGGTCACAGAAGAAAGCAAAGAAGGACTTCTGGAATATTTAACTGAGCTGGAAGAGAATCGGGAAAACAGATCCTTCCTGGATAAGATATATCATGAGATCGCAGTATTTCATGCCCAGAATAATTCAGACAGTCTGGCTATTTCCTATTACAATAAGTCACTAAGAGCTTCACAGGCAGAAAGAAGGCTGAATGCGTTGAATTATGAACACCTGGCTGATTATTATTTTGATGAGAATCAGTATAAAAGAGCCGGTGGATATTATGACAGTTTGTTACAGAATCTCGATGAGAACACCAAAAAGCATCGGATCATTGGGAAGAAATTGGATAATCTTGAAGACGTCATTGCATATGAGGAAGTGGCGGAAGTAACAGATAGTATTATTCATCTATTTGAAATGCCCGAGTCTGAACGAAAAAGCTATTTTGAAACATATGTAGCCGATCTGAAGGCGAAGGCGGAAGCCGAGGCCGAGAAAAAAGAACAGCAGGCCGCGACGGGATTTGCAGCTTTTGGGGAAACTCAGGGCGGTAAAGAAAATCAAGGAAAATTCTATTTCTACAATATAACGACCCTGGGCTATGGGCGAACTGAATTTTCGAATAGATGGGGGAATAGGACGTTGGAAGATGATTGGCGCTGGAGCGATAGATCAGCTGCCATACCCCTGGATGAATCTACAGATCTTGCCACAGGAGATGCGGCATCTCAGGAAGAGACCATAACAGACGATCAAAGGTATTCTGTTGATTATTACCTGGAAAAGATCCCTACGGATGTGGCGGTAATCGATAGCCTGAGGAAAGAGCGCAATTTTGCTAATTACCAATTAGGACTTATTTATAAGGAAAAATTCAAGGAAGATCTGCTGGCAGCAGAAAAGCTGGAGAATGTGTTGGAATCAGACCCGGAGGAGCGACTCATTCTTCCTTCAAAGTATAATCTCTACAAGATCTATGAAGCAGCAAGCAGTCCTCTTGCAGAAACCATGAAACAGAATATCATTGAAAATCATCCGGATTCAAGATATACAGAGATCCTTTTAAATCCTCAGGCTGTTTTAGCACAGGAAGCAGATAGTCCGGAATCAAAGTATTCTCGATTGTACAAATTATATGAAGATCAGCGATTCCTGGATGTCATAACGGGCACAGAATTACAGATTACTGCCTATGCAGGCGAACCGATCGTCCCAAAATTTGAAATGCTAAAAGCCAATGCTATTGGTAGACTTCAAGGGTTTGAACAATTTAAGGAAGCTTTGAACTACGTGGCCTTGAACTATCCAAATAATCCACAAGGCAAAAAAGCCCAAGAGATCATTGAGAATCAATTACCTAAATTGGAGGTTAAAGAATTTGTCATTGAAACCGACCAGCCTATAAGCGGTAATTGGAAAGTGGTCTTCCCATTTAAAAGGCATCAGGCGGAAGAGGCAAAAGCCCTGATGGAAGTAGTAGAAAAGTCCATCGAAGACTTACGATATAAGAACCGAGTGTCAAAGGATATTTACAATCTTGAAGAAGAATTTATAATTGTTCATGACTTTAAATCAAAAGAATTTGCCCTGGGATATCTCGAACTCCTAAAAAACAATAAGGATTACCGGATTGATAGGGAGAATTTTGTAATTTTATCTGCTAACTACAAAATCATTCAAGTCCATAAAAATTTACCCGAGTACAAGAACACTTTATTAACCCCAAAACCATAAGAACGATGTTTTCTGATAACAAAAAACCTAGAGCAATGAATGAATTAGGAGGGCAACCCAACAGAATTGAAAGAAATACGAAGATTAAAGGAGATATTGTCTCTGAAGCCGATTTTCGGATAGACGGCAAACTTGACGGCAATGTGAAAACTTCGGGTAAGGTTGTCATCGGAAAAGGCGGTTATATACATGGCAAAGTAGAATGTGTCAATGCCGATATCGAAGGAAGCTTTAATGGAGAGCTTATCGTTACCGATCTCTTAGCGCTTAAAGCATCGGCCTTAATAGAAGGTACAGTGAGTGTGGCCAAGCTATCTGTTGAACCTGGCGCTACGTTTAATGCGAGCTGTTCAATGAAAGGCAAAGCCGGATCTCAACCAGATAAAAGCGCCCTCTCATCATCTTCTGAAACTCCTGCAG
>JAHHLF010000303.1 GCA_018679315.1 Bacteroidia bacterium
AGACGAGGATCGATGATGTGATCGTAGGTAATGCCATGCCTGAGGCAGAGCAAGGATTAAATATGGCCCGTCTTATATCGCTAATGGGACTAAAAATAGAGGATGTACCGGGAGTAACAGTAAATAGATATTGTGCCTCTGGTATTGAAACAATTGGGATTGCCACTGCAAAGATCCAGGCCGGAATGGCCGATTGCATCATTGCAGGCGGAGCTGAAAGCATGAGTTATATCCCGATGGGCGGATATAAACCCACCCCCGATTATGAAATCGCCAAAGAAGGCCACGAAGACTATTACTGGGGCATGGGTCTTACTGCAGAGGCCGTAGCAGAGCAATTCAAGGTGTCACGTGAAGACCAGGATGAATTCGCCTATAATTCTCATATGAAGGCACTTAATGCACAAAAAGAAGGCAAGTTTACCGATCAAATTGTACCAATCGAAGTAGAACATACGTTCTTAAATAGGGCAGGGAAGAAAGAGACAACTTCTTATACTGTAGACAAAGATGAAGGCCCGCGTGCTGATACTTCTAAAGAAGTATTAGCAAAGTTAAGACCTGTTTTTGCTGCCGGAGGCAGCGTTACTGCCGGAAATTCTTCACAGATGAGTGATGGTGCTGCATTTGTGCTGGTAATGAGTGAAGAGATGGTAAAGGAATTGAAGCTTGAGCCTATTGCAAGGTTAGTCAATTATGCAGCAGCTGGAGTAGAACCCAGGATCATGGGAATTGGCCCCGTAAAAGCCATTCCTAAAGCCCTTAAACAGGCAGGATTAAAACAAAATGACATAGAACTGATAGAACTTAATGAAGCTTTTGCTTCCCAATCCCTGGCAGTGATCCGAGAATTAGATCTCAACCAGGATATCGTTAATGTGAACGGAGGCGCCATTGCCCTTGGACACCCACTCGGTTGTACAGGAGCAAAACTGTCCGTTCAACTCTTTGACGAGATGCGCAAGCGCGATATGAAAGGTAAATATGGCATGGTCACTATGTGCGTGGGAACCGGACAAGGAGCAGCGGGCATTTATGAATTTTTAAATTAAACAGCAATAATATTAGGTAAACATGAGTACAGAAACAGCAAACAAAGACCTAACCAGAGGCGGACAATTTGTCGTAAAAGAAACCGCTTGTGAGGATGTATTCACCCTTGAAGATCTAACTGAAGAACAAAGGATGATGCGCGACAGCACCAAGGAGTTTGTCGATCGGGATCTTTGGGGTCAGTGGGAAAAATTTGAACAAAAGGACTACGCCTATACTGAGCAATGTATGCGGACTGCCGGTGAAATGGGCTTTTTAAGTATCGCTGTTCCAGCGGAATACGGTGGTATGGGCATGGGATTTGTCTCTTCCATGTTAGTTTGTGATTATATTTCAGGAGCTACGGGATCGTTTTCCACGGCTTTTGGTGCACATACCGGGATCGGTACCATGCCGATCACTCTCTATGGTACAGAAGAGCAGAAAAAGAAATATATACCCAAACTGGCAACCGGAGAATGGTTCGGGGCATACTGCCTTACAGAACCAGGTGCTGGTTCTGATGCCAATTCAGGAAAGACTAAAGCTGTGCTCTCCAAAGATGGCAAGCACTATAGCATTACCGGTCAAAAAATGTGGATCTCAAACGCCGGTTTCTGTAACCTGTTCATCGTCTTTGCCCGGATCGAAGATGATAAAAATATTACAGGCTTCATCGTAGAGAATGACCCGGAAAATGGGATCAGCATGGGTGAAGAAGAAAAGAAATTAGGAATTCACTCCTCTTCTACCCGACAGGTTTTCTTCAATGAGACCAAAGTGCCCGTGGAAAATATGTTGTCTGAACGCGGCATGGGCTTTAAGATAGCTATGAATGCCCTGAACATTGGACGCATCAAATTGGCTGCTGCTTGTTTGGAAGCACAAAGACGGATAATTGGCGAAGGAACGAAGTATGCCAATGAACGTGTTCAATTTAAAACACCGATCATAAATTTTGGTGCCATTAAGGCTAAGATCGCACAAATGGCAACCAATGCGTATGCTGGTGAATCGGCATGTTACCGAGCAGCTAAAAATATTGAAGATCGAATCGCTATCAGACTGGCCGAAGGAAATTCGCACCAGGAAGCAGAACTCAAAGGTGTAGAAGAATATGCTATTGAATGTTCCTTGCTTAAAGTAGCCGTGTCCGAAGATGTACAAGAAACTTCAGATGAAGGAATCCAGATCTTTGGCGGAATGGGCTTTAGTGCCGATGCTCCCATGGAAAAGGCCTGGCGAGATGCCAGGATAGCCCGTATCTACGAGGGTACTAATGAGATCAACCGTATGCTCTCTGTGGGCATGCTCGTGAAAAAGGCCATGCGTGGACATGTAGACTTGCTCGGACCTGCAACAAAGGTAGGCGAGGAACTAATGGGTATCCCATCTATGGACACTCCGGATTTTTCAGAACTTTTAGCAGAAGAAAAAGATCTCGTAGCCCGACTAAAAAAAGTATTTCTGATGATCGCAGGAGCCGGAGTTCAGAAGTACGGAACTGAATTGGAAAAGCACCAGCAAGTGCTATTGGCCGTATCTGATATCCTGATCGAGGTGTATATGGCTGAATCGACAATCTTACGAACAGAGAAGAATGCCAAGCGTTTTGGCGAGGAGGCACAGGCGGCACAGATCGCTATGGCCAAATATTACTTGTACAACGCTGTTGATATTATTCAAAGCAAAGGGAAAGAAGCGATCATTTCTTTTGCAGAAGGAGATGAACAACGCATGTTATTAATGGGGTTAAAGCGATTTACTAAATATACCAACCAGCCCAATGTGGCCGGCTTACGAACGCAAATTGCCGATAAGGTAGCAGCCGATAATGACTATACCTTCGATTCATAAACACTGCCTTATGGTATAAATGAAAAGTCGCTCCCCCGGGCGACTTTTTTGTTTTTAAGACTGCGCTAATTGTTTATCTTGAGGGATTGTATTCAATTACTTGAATTAATTTGAAATTTAAAGACACTAGAATGAAACTACAGTGCTCCTTCCTTCTCCTATTTTCCTTCCTGATCCTCCAGGCGCAGGATGATCCAAAAATGTACGATATTATTGATGCCGTTTCCGCCGAGCGCCTCGAAGCGGATATCACTACCCTGGCCAATTTCGGAACGCGCCATACCTTGAGCGATACGGTTTCCACTACACGTGGAATAGGCGCTGCCCGGCGATGGATCAAATCGGAATATGACAAGATATCTTCTGAATGCGCGAATTGCCTCGAGGTTTTCTTTCAAAAAGATCTGGTAGAACAAGGGGCGAATAATCGTATTGTCAAAGATGTATGGGTGGTCAATATAGTGGCTATTCAACGAGGCACTAAATTCCCCAACCGCTTTATTATCATGAGTGGTGATATAGACTCCAGGGTTAGTGATCCTACCGATTATACTTCAGATTCTCCCGGCGCAAATGATAATGCCAGCGGCATGGCTGGCGCTATCGAAGCAGCACGGGTATTGTCTAAACACCAGTTTGAGAATAGCATTATTTATGTCGGTCTTTCCGGGGAAGAACAAGGGCTATTTGGCGGAAAAGGTCTTGCTGCCTATGCGAAAGAGCAAGGATGGGAGATCATAGGAATTCTCAACAACGATATGATCGGGAATATTACCGGAGTAGACGGGGTTGTAAGTAACAGAGATTTCAGGATATTTTCTGAACCCGTTCCTCCTACGGAAACAGAACGCCAACGAAACAGAAGGAGATTCTATGGAGGGGAAGTGGACGGGATATCACGGCAACTGGCCCGATATGTCCATAAAACCACAAAAAAATATATGCCGGAAATGAATCCCATGTTGATCTACAGATTGGATCGTTTCGGACGAGGCGGCCACCACAGGCCATTTAATGATGCAGGCTTTGCGGGGATTCGAATAATGGAAGCCCATGAGAACTACACTCAACAGCATCAGGATATCCGTGAGGAAGACGGTATTGCATATGGGGATGTACTGGAACATGTAAATTTTGACTATGCAGCCAAGCTGACCGCTGTGAATGCCATCAGCCTGGCTTCCCTTGCCTCAGCTCCACCTCCTCCAACAGAGGTAGAAATAGGCGGTATCGTTGAACCTTCGGCGAAATTCAGATGGAAAAAAGCCGAAGGCGCTGTGGGCTATAAGATCTATTGGCGTGATACGACATCACCAACCTGGGACAATAGCAAATGGGTTGGCGATGCAGATGCCTATACCCTTGACGGCATTGTTATTGATAATTACTTCTTTGGAATAGCCAGTGTTGGTGCCGACGGGCATGAGAGTACGGTCGTATTCCCTTCTGGCATATTTAGAAATTAAACATATGAGAATATATTTTTGGTTAGTTCTTTCACTACTCTGTACCTCGCTTATAACAGCGCAGGAATTTACACGTCAAGATAGTTTGAGAGGCAGCATTACCCCTGAACGGGAATGGTGGGACCTGACGTATTACAATCTTGATATAACGGTTGAACCGGACCGGAAATTTATTTCGGGCTCCACAACAGTTGGCTATACTGTTCTTTCACCCTACCAGGTGCTGCAGATAGATTTACAGTCGCCATTGATGATAGAGCGTGTAGAGCAAGATGGTCAGGAACTCAAATTTTCTTCTGAAGGTAGCGCCTATTTTATCAAGCTGAAAAAGAGACAAAAGAAAGGAGCCAAAGAAAAGCTTAAAGTCCAATATTCAGGTCACCCTCAGGAGGCGAAACGCGCTCCCTGGGATGGTGGCTTCTCCTGGAAAAAAGACAGCAAGGGAAAGCATTTTGTGGCGACCTCCTGCCAGGGCCTGGGTGCCAGTGTCTGGTGGCCCAATAAGGACCATATGTACGACGAAGTAGAACGGATGGACATGCGCATTACGTGTCCGGCAGACCTGATTGGTGTTGGTAATGGGCGACTTACGAAAGTAGAAGATAATGGATCGACCAAATCCTATTACTGGCAAGTGAAAAACCCGATAAATAATTATGGGGTGAATGTCAACATTGGCGATTACGTGAATTTTGGAGAAACTTATGAAGGCGAAAACGGTCTGCTTGATATCGATTACTATGTCCTAAGAGAAAATGAAGAAAAGGCCAAGGCTCAATTTTCCCAAACCTCTATGATGATGCGTGCTTTTGAGTATTGGTTTGGCCCCTACCCTTTCTATGAAGACAGCTTTAAGATCGTAGAAGTTCCCTATTTAGGAATGGAACATCAAAGCTCGATCACTTATGGCAACAAGTATGTGAATGGCTACATGGGACGTGATCTTTCCAACTCAGGATGGGGTCTGCTCTTTGACTATATTATCATCCACGAAGCCGGACACGAATGGTTCGCTAACAATATCACCTACAAGGACATCGCGGATATGTGGATACATGAAAGCTTTACCATGTATTCGGAGGTATTGTATCTCGACTATCATTTTGGGACTAAAGCCGGCGATGAATATGTACAGGGAGTTCGTAGGAGTATCCAAAACGACCGACCGCTTATCGGGCCCTACAACGTAAATAAAAGGGGCTCAGGCGATATGTATCGCAAGGGCGCTAATATGCTCCATACACTCCGTCAACTGCTGGAAGATGATGAACTTTTTCGATCTATTTTAGGGGGATTAAACAAGGACTTTTACCATCAGACGGTAACCAGCAAGCAAATTGAAGATTACATCAGTTTGAAAACAAAAATTGACCTGACGGCCTTTTTCAATCAATATTTACGCAGTACGATGATCCCAACCCTCGAAATTAAGGTCGGGGAGGATAGCCTTACATATCGCTATACAGACATCGTAGAAGATTTTGATATGCCTGTTCGGATCTTTGTTGATGGCAAGACCCATTGGCTTTTTCCCAAAGAAGAATTTAAAACCAATGAATTTCCCCTGGGTGAAACCCTGGAGTTCGACCCCAATTTTTATATTCAGGTCGTCGAGGTAGACTAACATTGAATTGGAGCCTGGCTCCCTATCCTTCCTCCAAACAAAAACATGGCTTCATGGGCGAAAGACCAGAACTGTATTTTGAGGATCAAGAACTATGGCGTGCCTGGCTGCATGAAAATCATGCCACTTCAAAGGGCGTAAATTTGATCTTTTACAAAGTAGGGCATCCCCAGCGCAGCATGCGATGGGAAGAAGCCGTAAAAGTTGCCTTGTGTTATGGCTGGATAGATAGCACGTTAAAAAGCCTCGGTGACGGAAAGCGCAGGCAATATTTTTGTCCCCGTAACCCAAAAAGTAAATGGAGCGCCCTGAATAAGTCATATATTAAGGAATTAACGGCCCAAAGGCTCATGCATGAAAGCGGCTTCAGAGCGATACAGATTGCAAAGGAGAATGGGACATGGACTGCCTATGACGATGTAGAGAATCGGGTGATACCAGAAGATCTGCAAAAGGCCTTTGACAAATCCCCCCAGGCATTTGAAAATTACTCCGGCTTCAGCAAGACGTATCAAAAATCCTATCTCCATTGGTTAAATGATGCCAAGCGTCAGGATACCAGGGATAGGCGGATAAAAGAGATCATAAGACTCTGTAAAGCCAATAAAAAATCAAGACAATAGCCATGAAAAAAATCATCTTATTAATAACCACAATACCCTTATTACTCAGTTGCCAATCCCAGACAAAATCGGTTTCGTCAACGGCAATTCTAATCGAGAATGTAAATATTGTGGATGTCAACCTAGCGAAAATTTACTATGACAGTCAAGTAGTGATCGATTCTGGTCTTATCAAAAAGATAACCGCACAGGCTATTGATCCTGAGGGTTATTCTGTCCATATTGATGGGGAAAATATGTATTTGATGCCCGGTTTGGCTGAGATGCACGCACATATCCCAGGCCCAAATACTTCTCGAGAGCGCTTGGAGGAAACCCTTTTCCTTTATCTCTCCAATGGTATAACGACGATCCGCGGGATGCTCGGACACGAGATGCATTTGAAATTGAAGGAGGAAGTCGCACAAGGAGACATTCTAGGACCGCGAATCTATACTTCGAGTCCGTCTTTAAATGGTAACACGGTTAAAAGTCCGCAAGAAGCCCGAGAAAAAGTGATGGAGTATGCAAAGGCAGGATTCGACTTTCTCAAGATACATCCCGGAATACAGCGTAATGTCTTTGACACCTTGGTAGCCACTGCAAGAGCGCACAATATTCCTTTCGCCGGACATGTCCCGGTTGATGTAGGCATTCGTCATGCCTTGAAAAGCGAATTCGCTTCTATTGATCATATTGATGGCTACCTGGAAGGCCTGGTATCTGCTGACAAAGGTTTGGACGCGAATACAAACGGATTTTTCGGCTATAACTTTACAGATGAAGCAGATCCTGCGCTCATTCAGGAATTAGTATCTCTGACCAAAGAAAAAAAGGTGTGGATCGTACCTACACAGAGCTTATTTGAACGTTGGTATGCCCCCACTGATGTGGATGAACTGCTGGCTCAGCCAGAAATGAAGTATATGCCAGCTTCTACTCTAGATCAATGGAAAAGTAGAAAATTGCAGAGTACGGGCCCTGATACGGGATTTGACGATGCCAAATGGGAGCGATTTATCAGTATACGCAGAGATCTGTTAAAATCCTTGCATGATGGCGGTCACGGTATGATTTTAGGCTCTGACGCCCCGCAACTATTTAATGTGCCGGGCTTTTCCATCCACCACGAGATCCAGGGAATGCTACGAGCCGGACTGAATCCTATTCAAATACTGGCTACAGGAACCTACCAACCAGCGCGTTATTTTAATCAGACCAATATCTTCGGACAAGTGAAAGAAGGTTTTGAGGCCGATCTGATCTTATTGTCGAAGAACCCTTTCAGTAATATCGAAAATCTTAAAGCTATCGAGGGCGTTTTCGTCCGCGGGCGCTGGCTCGATAAAAAAATGATCGAGGATCGATTGGCAGAGATCGCAAAAAATGCTGCAGAAAATTAATTATATTATATTGATTATAAGTTAGTTATAAAAATATTTCCGTTTTTGGCATGGTGCTTGGTCTTAAGCACCTATAGCGTGAGCCGAAAAGCTAAAGAGTAGGCATAACCCAAAAATTGGAAATCATGAGAAAAATTACTCTCTTACTCTTAGGAGTATTAGTAAGCTTGGGTACAGTGAGTGCTGCTGAGCTTGTATCTCCGTCAGACATCACCAAAAAAGGGTTAACGATTCGCTATCGTAGGGCACAGCCCATTACGTTTATAGAGCGAGGTGTTACCTTCCAGGTGTACGCGGATGGTACGTTAGATGTTAAGTATGGTCGTAGAGGCTACAGACGTGCGAATCATTACCGGATGAATGCCGGGTATGGATTCCCGTTTCGTTCCAGCTATGATTATTTCCGCGGTAAGCGGATCTGGAGAAACCGCTACGGTCAGATCATTAAGGTCGGTTACACTTCGATCAATTACGATTACTACGGTCGTGTCAAGCGCGTAGGCTCAATTACCATGCACTACGGGCGTTTTGATCAGCTCCGGCGAGTTGGCGGAATGCGCGTATGGTTTAATAAACGTGGGAAGCTGATCTATGCAGAAGGACATGTCAAGCCCCATTTCTGTGGAATATGTGGCATTGACGGATGTACGATGTCTCATTTCGATCATCGAAAAAATGGTTGGGACAGACAGAACGACTGGTATTATGATCACCGCGACAATTTCTTTGATGATGATGACGATGATGATCATTACTATAAAAAGCGAAGAAAGCGTCAGAAACGATATGGTTACGATAACGATTAAATAGTAACCAGGTATTTCATCTTCTAACCCTGCCCGGGTACCCCCGGGTAGGGTTTTTTTATGGCTTTTTTTTCCCGAAGTTTTATTTACCTTTAGCCGACTAACAAGTGAATACAACTCTAATGAAAAAGGCCATCTACCTATGGATGCTTCTCGCATCCCTTCCTGTTTTTTCCCAAGAATTTTCAATGAACCTCGTCCAGGATATGAAGCCGAGAAATATTGGTCCGGGCGGCATGAGTGGTCGGGTTACTGCTATTGATGTAGTACTAAATAATCCGGATGTGATGTATGTAGGTACTGCTTCAGGCGGACTTTGGAAATCTACTTCAGGCGGAATAAAATGGACTCCAATTTTTGATAAGGAATTGACCGCTTCAATTGGCGCTGTTGCCGTTCAGCAATCCAATCCTTCTGTGATCTGGGTAGGTACTGGTGAAGGGAATCCCCGGAATAGCCTGAATGGTGGATTTGGAGTTTACAGATCCCTTGAT
>JAHHLF010000277.1 GCA_018679315.1 Bacteroidia bacterium
TAAATTGGATCACTGAACACCTTGAGCTTATTTGATTTTTTCAAAATCTCTCGATTTTACAGGCAAATATAATGAACAAGATAACAATCCTTTGGGTTGATGATGAGATCGATCTGCTTAAACCTCATATCCTCTTCCTTGAAGACAAGAACTATGAGGTTATAACCTGCCAAAGCGGTCAGGATGCCTTGGAAGCCTTGTCGATGCAGCGGGTCGACATCGTATTTCTGGACGAGAATATGCCGGGTTTATCCGGTTTGGAAACCTTGAATGAGATCAAGCAGAAGGATGGTTCCCTGCCCGTGGTAATGATCACCAAGAGTGAAGAGGAATATATCATGGAGGAAGCTATTGGTTCTAAGATAGCCGATTACCTGATCAAGCCTGTGAATCCGAACCAGATATTACTTTCCCTAAAAAAGAACCTGGATCATTCTCGGCTGGTCTCCCAAAAAACTTCAGCTTCCTATCAACAGCAATTTCAAAAAATTGCTATGGACCTCTCCATGGTGAATACCTATGAAGAATGGGCAGATCTCTACAGGCGACTGATCTATTGGGAACTCCAATTGGAAGAGATCGAAGACAGCGGTATGTTCGAAATCCTTGAATCGCAAAAACTGGAGGCCAATTCACAATTTAGCAAATTCATAGAGCGAAAATATGAAGGATGGCTGCATGGGGAAGACAAGCCGGTTATGTCGCATACCTTGTTTAAATCCTGGGTAGTACCTGAATTAGATAAAGGCCCTGCCCTATGTGTTGTCATTGACAACTTACGATATGATCAATGGTTCGCTTTTGAAGAGATCTTATCTACTTTCTACAGGAAGGAATCCGAGAGGACTTTTTACAGCATCTTGCCGACGGCTACACAGTACGCACGAAATGCAATTTTCTCTGGCCTCATGCCCTCTGAAATGGAAAAAAAGCATCCGGATTGGTGGAAAAATGATACGGATGAAGGCGGCAAAAATATGTTTGAAGATAAATTCCTGGACGCCCAGATCAAACGCCTGGGATTGGATCTGAAATGGGAGTATCACAAGATCAGCTCCCTAAGACAAGGAAAAAATCTGGCTCAAAACTTTAAATCTCAAAAGGATAACGACCTCACCGTGATCGTCTACAATTTTGTGGACATGCTGTCACACTCCAAAACAGAAATGGAAGTGATCAAGGAATTGGCGTCTAATGACAAGGCCTATCGTTCCCTGACCCAAAGTTGGTTCAAAAATTCTCCCTTGCTGGACATCATTCAGCAAGCGCAGCTAATGGGTATGCGTTTGATCATTACGACAGACCATGGCACCATTAATGTCAAGCAACCTTCGAAGGTTATTGGTGATAAAGAGACTAGTTTAAATTTGAGGTATAAAACAGGCAGAAGCCTGACATATGAGCAAAAAGACGTTGTAGAAGCACCGGTTCCGGGTGATTTTTATTTACCACGTATTACAATGAGCAGTACGTTTATTTTTGCAAAAAACGACTTGTTCTTTGCCTATCCGAACAACTTTAATCACTATGTAAGTTACTACAGGAATACCTATCAGCACGGAGGAGTTTCCCTGGAAGAAATGGTCATTCCGTTTATTGTTTTATCTCCGAAATAACTGTGAAAATAACCTATTCCTTAGCTGAGGTCAGCCAGCTTGCTGAAACTTTAGTATCAAAAATACCTCATAAGACATGGGCGTTGCACGGCCCGATGGGTGCGGGTAAAACAACATTGATCAAAGCGCTGATCAAGGTACTTGGCAGTACGGATAATGTCCAAAGTCCTACGTTCGGACTGGTCAATGTATACCATTTGGAAAATGGAGACCTGTTGGCCTATCATTTCGATTTTTACCGATTAGAAGATCCTGAGGAAGTGCTGGATATTGGGTTTGAAGAGTACCTGGGCCACGACGGCTGGATCTTTATAGAATGGCCTGATAAAATTGGGGCTTACCTGCCTGAAGACCGGGCAGACATCTATATCGATGTTATAGATGCTCATACGCGAGAACTTACTTATCACTTTAAAAAATGACATCGGTTCCCCAGCTGTTGTCGTCTTTTGTTAAAAGTTGTAAATTTGAAAGTAGCCCTCTATTCAGGTATGCCTAATTTCATATGGATCAACCTTCTTCCCCTTTTAGTAAACAGCAGTTGCTACCTCAGGAAGAAATGCTGGAAATATTAGCCCAAAAGGGCGAATTATACATTGGCATTCCTAAGGAAAATCAGTATCAGGAAAAACGTATTTGCCTTACACCTGATGCCGTAAACGCCATCACAGCACATGGACATCGAGTTTTAATTGAATCTAATGCCGGGGAAGGGTCTAATTTCTCAGATCTAGACTATACCAACGCAGGAGCTAAGATCACCCGGGATACGAAAAAGGTATTCTCCTGCCCTATTATTCTGAAAGTAGAGCCCCCCACCCTAGCGGAAATTGAATTGATAAATCCGCAAACCACACTGATTTCTGCCCTTCAGATCAAGACACAGAGCAAGGAATACTTTGAAACCCTTGCCAAAAAACGGATTACGGCAGTAGCCTTTGAATTCATACGAGATGAGGATGGAAAATATCCTGCAGTGAGATCTTTAAGTGAGATCGCAGGGATATCTACTGTCCTGATCGCTTCTGAGATCATGGCAGCTACTAATAAAGGGAATGGGCTCATGTTCGGAAACATAAGCGGAGTGCCTCCTGTAGAAGTAGTTATTCTGGGGGCAGGAACTGTAGGTGAATTTGCAGCGCGTTCTGCCCTGGGTCTAGGCGCCAATGTCAAGGTTTTTGACAATTCATTAACCAAGTTAAGAAATATTCAAACCAGCTTAAATACAACGCTTTACACGTCCACACTTCAACCAAAAAATTTACTTAAAGCCCTTAAGCGATGCGATGTGGCTATTGGGGCGCTTCGCGGCAAGGACAGGTCTCCGGTTGTTGTCACCCAATCCATGGTTGAGCACATGAAAAAAGGCGCTGTCATCATTGATGTAAGTATTGATATGGGCGGGTGTTTTGAAACAAGCGAAGTGACTACCCATGACAAACCCACTGTCGAAAAATATGGAGTCATCCATTATGGTGTACCAAACATTCCTGCACGATATCCCAGAACATCTTCAGTATCCATCAGCAACATATTCACGCCTTACCTGTTGAAGATCGGAGAAGAAGGCGGACTTGAAAATTCGCTGCGTTTTGATAAAGGACTGCGCAACGGTCTTTATATGTATC
>JAHHLF010000250.1 GCA_018679315.1 Bacteroidia bacterium
GTTAAAAGTGGTGGCTTTTCACGAATTCGCACATCACTTCCTGGATTATAAGCACACATGCCAGGATTGCAATGAGATCATGGCAGTTACTAATACAAGCTATTTTAATATTGCCAGAGATTGGGAGAATCAGGTAGAACAGTTATTCCTTACTTCACCTGCTTATCAGGAGCGCACACCGAAGAAAATAGTTTCGAACGACCACGATTAATTTTCATTTAGCAAACTTGTTCCTAAATTGCCTGAATGAATACAATTTTGTTGGTTCAATTCGTAGGCGCTTTTTTAGGGATGCTCGCAATAATTATAGGCGCTTTTGGGGCACATAGGCTAAAGAAAAATTTTAGCTTAGAACAGCGCTTGCAGTTTGATACAGGGCTGAAATTTCATTTGATCCATGCAGTCCTTTTGGTAGTTCTAGGATTCAACCTGGGATTTAACTCGCCGCTTGAAAACTATATCGCCTATTGTTTTATTCTTGGGACACTATTCTTTTCATTTAGTATTTATGGATTGACCTGGGCAGCTTCACGAGATAAAAAAGCCAAATGGCTCGGTCCAATTACACCTTTAGGAGGCCTGCTATTACTTATGGGTTGGGGTTTGCTGCTTTACTACGGGATCGACTTTGTTATCTAATTAATGACACCCGCATTCGTCATTTTCGCAAGAATGTGCCCCTGCTTTGTTCTTTCTTTGAACGAGTCCCGGCAGGAGATACTTCTTAATAAGAAATAGCAGTGCCAGGCCGAGCGCTGCGTATACGAGTATGTCCTGAAGAGATGGCATCTTATTGTAGTATTTGATAGGCCAGCAATGCTACAATATAGGCAAAAAGGGTCATCCCGACCAATTGCATCAAAGGCCATTTCCAGCTGTTAGTCTCTTTTTTTACAATAGCTAAAGTACTCATGCATTGCATGGCAAAAGCATAGAAGAGAAGAAGCGAAATACCCGACGCAAAATTGAATAAGGGCCTATTATTCCGAACATTCACTTCCATAGCCATTCTGTGTTTTATCGTGTCTTCTTCTTCACTACCCACACTGTAAATGGTAGACAATGTTCCAACAAATACTTCACGTGCAGCAAATGACGTAAGAACAGCAATCCCTATTTTCCAGTCATAGCCAAGCGGTTGCACCAGGGGTTCAATAAACTTTCCCATGATCCCTATATAGGAATGCTCTAGCTTATAACTTGCTATTTCTTGTTGCGCAGCATTCTCCTGGATTTGTAAAAGTCGTGTATAGCGCTCTTCATTGGTTACTTCTGCAAGTTGAGAATCAATATACTGCTGACTTTGTGTACTAAACCCCTCCGTATTTATCCGTTCGGTAACTAATTCTTCCGCATTTTTGAACTCTTCCCGGTAGCCATTTGAGCCTAAAAACCACAGGACAACAGCTATAGCCAAAATGATCTTTCCCGCTCCATACACAAAGCTCTTTGTCTTTTCTACAGCAGTAAATAAGACATCTTTGATCCTGGGGACTTTGTAAGAAGGCATTTCCATAACGAAGAATTGCCTGTTACTTAATTTAAGTGTGTGATGCAGGATCTTGGCCGAAAGCAAAGCAGCACCAAAGCCTACAAAGTATAAGAGTAATAAGGTCAATGCCTGATAGCTGAAGCCTAAGAAGGTACCTGCGGGAATGACCAGGGCAATTATGATAAGATAGACAGGCAGCCGTGCAGAACAGGTGACGAAGGGGGTAACCAGGATAGTGATCAACCGCTCTTTCCAATTCGTTATGTTCCTCGTTGCCATAATAGCGGGAATCGCACAGGCTGCGCCTGATATAAGAGGTACAATGCTCTTGCCACTTAACCCGAATGGACGCATGAGTCGGTCCATTAGGAAGACTACGCGACTCATATAACCGGATTCTTCGAGGATTGCAACAAAGAAAAACAGGAAGGCTATCTGGGGAATAAAAATGACGATCCCTGCAATGCCGGCCAAAATCCCTTCAGCGATAAGATCTGTAAAAACCCCGGGAGGCAGGGTCGTTTTGACCCATTGGCCTAAGGCTGCAAATTGCTCATCAATAAAATCCATCGGAT
>JAHHLF010000107.1 GCA_018679315.1 Bacteroidia bacterium
ACCCCATCTACCGTCTGTCCCGGAAGGAACAAATAGGCAGTATAGCTTATAAATCCCGATTCCAGTGGTGGATTGTAAATTTTGATCCCCTCTTTGTCATATACTACTTTTTGGTGTCGTTGAGAAAAAACGGCAGTACTGATCAGGCAAATCACCAGAATGAGCGCTAACTTATTATTTAGATTACCGAGAATCATATGTGTCGATCTTTTACAGGGATCACAAATTTCAAGCCAGACCAGGTATCATCTATGGCGCACACCTTTATATCTACCCAGCCGTTTTTCAATCCGATCCCCCTAACTACATTGCCATCAAGGTCTGAGACTACTCCTGAGGACTTTTTGGGCCAAGACAGCCAAATCACACCATTTTCCCTGATCTGTCGACGAAATCCCGGTACTAGGGCTTCCAGGGTTGCGCAGTTATCAGCGAAACAATGAATGACATCCTTTTTTATGGAGGAATCTTCGGTGATATTAATGTCGTTTGGGAGATCATCGAAGAGGTCAAAATAATAATCGGGGGCGTTAAGTGTCTGCACCACAAATCCGGATTTATAACCCAATTTTCTAGCGAGTGGTGTTTTAGAATAATCAGCTTTGGAATTCATCTCTAGGGCATTGGAAAGCCATGCTCGGCCGGGAGTTGCATACGATCAATCAATTCCTTCCATCTTGGATCTTTATGCATTTCCTCAAAACTGGGATAATGTAAGATCTCCAGCAAGACGGGGTCTCGTATATCAACGGCTTTATTCAGCCATTCAAAAGCTTCGTCGTAATCGCCACGAAACGCAGTAATATCGGCTAAATTCGCCGGATCTGTTTTGCCATAAGCTTCTCTAAGTTCTGCTAATAGAGCATCGGCCTCCTTGTGTCTGCCGGCTGCGTAATAGGCGAAATTCCGCCCATACAAACTGAAGAAGGGAACTTTTTCCAAATCTGCTTCTTTAACCGCTGTCGTCAAATCGCCTTGTGCGATCTTGATCCTCGACATTACATAATGTTGTATTCCGGAATTGGGGTAATGCTCTTTGAACATGTTCATTGCATTTTCCGCTTCAGTCAGATTTCCCAATAAATAGTGCTGGTGACCCAGGTTATAATAGTTAACATGATTTACCGGATCAAGTTGAATGGCTTTTTTTATTAATATAATGGCTTGTTCGACACCTCCTAATTGGTGCAAAGCAACAGTCCCAATGATACTAGAATTCCCCGGATCCAATTCGAGGGCCTTGTCCATATAATATTGCCCTTCAGAGAATTGCCAATCCATCATGAGCAGACTTGCAAGATCTACATGGGCCGCGCCATATTCTGGATCTAGTTCAATTGCCTTGCGTGCCGCTCCAATCCCTTCTTCCAGGGCCTCTTTAAACGGTTTTAATCCAAAATTGTAGTAGCTTTTCTGGTTTATACTTGCCAGGAGGGAGAAAAAAGGAGCATAGGAAGAATC
This sequence comes from Bacteroidia bacterium, assembly GCA_018679315.1. Classification (GTDB taxonomy): domain Bacteria; phylum Bacteroidota; class Bacteroidia; order Flavobacteriales; family Flavobacteriaceae; genus HDS-28. The sequence continues at coordinate 1,462 of JAHHLF010000107.1, forward strand.
CACGGCAATGGCCTGTTTGATAAGCGTCTCTGCTTCAATCATTCCCGCCTGTGTTGTCTTGTTATGAAGGTATCGTGCTTTCAGGTATAAGGTGTATGCTTCCGGATCTACTTCGCGATCCTTAGTGTCTATTCCCAACAAGGTTAATTGTAATTTTTCCGTGACCAGCCTGGAGATCTCATCCTGGATCTTTAGGATATCACTGAAATCTCTATCAAAAGTTTCTGACCATGCATGCCCCTTTTTTTCCACATCAATAAGTTGGGCAGTAACCCGGATGGTATTCCCCGATTTTCGGACGCTGCCTTCCAAAATGTGAGTGACATTGAGTTCTTCTCCGATCTGTTCCGTAGTGACATCCTTGTTTTTATATGAAAAGGAGGAAGTTCTGCTGATTACCCTTAATTCCGGGTTTTTGGCCAATAAGTTCAACAATTCCTCACTGATCCCATCGGAGAAATATTCCTGGTCTTTCTGCGGGCTCATATCGGCAAATGCAAGCACGGCAATAGATTTTTCCTGGGAACTATCTCCGGCAATATTTTGCCCAATTAATTGATAGGCGAGTACAAGGATCACCAATGATAATGTCGCAATAATGACCTTATTTAATTTATTACTGGTTTCACCTGAGATTGACTCGCTTTCCGGAACATCTTCCGTCTTTTTCAAACCCTCAGGGGTAATCTCATAGATCCATACAAAAATGAGCCATAGGGGCAAACCTACTGGGAGGAGAATTAGCAGAATTTTCATGTAATACTCAGGCGCATTCAATATAGGCAGGATCGTAGAACCAACCTGCAACAAGAGCCAGGCAAAAACGATATAGGCTACAGCAGCTTTGAAAACATTACGCCGCTTGAGTTCGCTAATATATTTTTTGAACGCCATGATCTTATTTTTCTGAATTCTGTTTCCTCAATTGATAAATTATTTAGGTTCTAAAGTCATGACATAGTCATAGCTTTCATTGAGCATTTCAAGTAATTTTTTAGGTTCAGTATATAAAGCTTCGGGGATCAATACATAACCTTGCATTATGGCACCATAGGATTTAAAAAGAGTAGTAGGGATAGATTCCATATAGGCCTTTTGCAAATCTTTTGAAAACCGTATCCCCAGTTCTGCATTTTTATTTAATAGTGAAAACATATATCCATTTGCCGATGTATAGGGCATGGTTTTACCTTTGCGTTCGAAGCGTGGGCATTGTGCCACAAGATCGTCATAGAATTGCAAGTTTTTATCCCATTTCTCACTTGCCATAAAACTGGAATTAAAATAAAATGGTGTCGCCCTTCTAATAAACTAGGACTATTTTTCTTTAAGTAAGATAAAGATATTTTCACTCTCTGTACCTCTAACCTCATGTTCCTTATTAACAGGTATCTGAAAAACATCATGTACTACAAGCGGGATCTCTGTGTCGCTTATTAAAAAATCGATCCCTCCCTTTAAGACTAGCAGGGTGGCAGGCACATTCGTTTTGTGTTTCTTTAATACTTGATCCCGCAGCAGGCCTATGGCCATGAGATTAAGATCTTCTGATTTTTTTATGCTCAGAACGGCGGGCTTTTCCGTATTAAATATGAGAGATTCTTCGATATTCATAGTAGTGACATATGGCAGAGATGTATACTAAATTTAGGCATATTAAGAGAGAATCCTAGTCTTGCGATGTAAATGAAGAAGCGGGTAACCCTTCTGAATTAAACAGGCTTGCTTCTATATAATCCTTCCATCCGTACCGAACGTGCAAAGGTTGAGGTACACTCGGGGAAGAAACGATCACATTCCCACTAATAATGCGTGCCTCTGCTTCATGCCAAATCCCATCTTCTCCTGCAACTTCAAAGTCCCTCAATCCTTTGGGTCCGGCAACAAGACCATCACCGGAATATTCAAAATCAAGCATTAGCGTATTTTGATAAGACGTTTTAGCAGAATACAAGGGTCCCGACTTTAGCAAGTTTACCCCATAGTCATTGGCTAAAGCTAACAAGGCCAATCGATTCCCTACATCCTGTTTATTGCCAGGGTGTATGTTTTCCGGGTTGCCAATATCCATGGTTATCGCCATGCCTGTCTTTGGAGTCTGGAGGCTATATCGCTGTGCATCCCTCAAGGCAGGAGATAGATCATTGCCGTAATCAAAAGGGGCGATCTGAACAAAGTAAAAGGGAAATTCATATCCCCATTGATTGCGCCAATCATTTATCATAGAAGGAAATAAAGTTTTATACTCTTCTGCTCTCTCCACATTACTTTCACCCTGGTACCATATAGCTCCTTTTATCGTATAAGGAATAATTGGTTTCAACATGCCATTGAAAAGGGAGGAAGGCAAATCATTTGGTGATCCGGAAGGAACGACTGGCCTTTCTGATAAGGCCTCAGTTTTTTCCAATTCGTAGGTAACCAAAGAACCCAAAAAGATATCTGCATATAATCGGCCTTTCCAGGATCCTTCCAGGGAAATGGTATCCTTATTGGCATTACTAAGATGTATAGGGCCGTTAAGATTGGATCCGTATCCTCCATCAAAATGCCGAATTGACAATACATTTTTTCCTTGTTTTAAGACGCCAGCCCGGATAGGGTATTCACGCTTCTCTTGCCAACTCCATGTCGACCCGATCTTCACTCCATTTAAATAGGTAACATCAGCATCGTCAATGGCACCTGTATAAAGGACCAGATTTTGTGGGATTTCCTGAAGATCAAAGGACTTTCGAAACCAAAACACACCATGAAGGTCTTGTGCCTGGTTCGAAGCAGGCAGGAGCACCTCTGTAGTGACCTGTTCTAACGGAAGTGTAACCTTACTCCATTCGGAATCATCGAACTCTGTAGCTGCGATCTGCGCGTCTTCAAAATCCTGGGATTCAAATGTTTCCAGGTCACCGGGTATGGATTTTTTGCCAAATTGAGTAAGCCATTCCTTTGCACTGCTCGTGTTTTCCAAATACTCCTGTACGACCTTTTGAAATTGTTGAAAATCAGTCAACCCTCCTTCACTAGTCCAGGCTTCGGCAACTGTTCCTCCCCAGCTGCTATGAATGATCCCCACGGGCACATTGAACTCCTTATGTAGTCTTCTGGCAAAGAAATAGGCGGTGGCGCTAAAAGTTGCTGCCGTATCAGGGTGGCAGGTCAGCCAGCTACCATTGAGTGAGTCGACCGGAAAGGGACTCATATTTCTCTGCACTGTAAGCATTCTGATCTTGTCGTAGTTAGCTGCGTCGATTTCTTCCTGATAACTATCAATTGGCTCAGAAGGAAGATATCCTGTCAGGGGCATTTCCATATTGGATTGACCGGAGGCCAACCAAACTTCACCGATCAGGACATCATTAAAAACGGCAGATGTATCC
>JAHHLF010000226.1 GCA_018679315.1 Bacteroidia bacterium
CTTCTGGCCGGAACGAAAGAGTCCCCCGGAGAAACTATTATTTACGAGGGACGAAAGTTTAAATCGTACCGTGGGATGGGATCCGTAGAGGCTATGACTAAGGGAAGTAAAGATCGCTACTTTCAGGATGTCGAAGACGATATAAAGAAATTAGTCCCCGAAGGTATTGTAGGGCGTGTTCCTTACAAAGGAGAACTGTATGAAAGTATCCATCAGTTTATTGGGGGTCTTCGAGCTGGTATGGGTTATTGCGGAGCCAAAAGTATTTTGGACCTGCAAGACAAAGGCAAATTCATCAAGATCACAGCCAGTGGAATTGCAGAAGGACATCCACATGATGTGACGATCACAAAAGAATCCCCTAATTACAGCAGGTAGTTATTTCTGACCGGAATAGGTCTTCCAGTCTTTTTCTTTAAAAATATTATCCCCAAAGTACCTGGCGATATTCAGGAAAGGTTCTGGTTTCTGATAACCCGGAACCGGAGTTATCAAATTCATGCTTTCATCTAGAAAAACTACCGTTGGATAGCTCAATCGGCCTCGCAATAAAGCAGCAGCCAATTCATGGTATCCCCGACGTCCGGAAGCAACAAATTTGAAGGTACGCCCTTGGTAGTCGATGTTTTCTTTTGCCTCGCCATCTAACTTGACCATTAGAAAATTCTCTGACATGTATTCGGCAACTTCGGCATTTTGAAATGTATCCTTATCCATGCGCTTGCACCATCCACACCAATCCGTATACACATCCACAAAGACTTTCTTATCCGTGCCTTGCGCTACTATCTCAGAGGCTTCATCCCAACTTAACCATTGCACTTGCTGTGCCTGCACGGTAAAAGTTCCGAGACAAAGGATTAAAAGTAAAGATGTGGCTACCACATTTCGAATCATAATTGAGAGATTAAGTTCAATTCGGTCAAGAACTGTACCAAAAATAACGTAAAAAGGCAGTTGATATTTCTAATTTAACGCGATTTTGTTGAGACTTTAACGTATCAGCACATTAAAACGTTGAGCCAATATCCACCTGATTTTGTTTGAGATCTTCGTAGGTCTCCCTTTTGCGAATTAAATGTGCCTGTCCTTTATGCCATAAAACTTCTGCCGGACGATATCTTGAATTGTAATTACTGGTCATGGCAAAGCAATAGGCCCCGGCATTGCTAAAGCATAGCACATCTCCCTCTGAAATTTCAGTTATGCGCCTGTTATTTGCAAACGTGTCTGTTTCACATATATATCCAACAACTGAATAAAAACGTTCCTTCCCACCGGGATTCGAAAGATTTTTTATATCGTGATAGGAACCATAAAACATGGGCCGTATTAGATGGTTGAATCCGGAATCAATACCTGCGAAGACCGTAGAGGTTGTTTGCTTGACTACATTGACAGCAGCCAGAAAATTACCTGCCTCACTGACCAGGTATTTTCCGGGTTCAAAAGCTAGTGTCAACGATTTTCCATATTCCTCACAGAATTCATTGAAGCGTTTTCCTAATTTTTTCCCCAACTCTTCAATATTTGTTTGAATATCCCCTTCTTTATAAGGTACTTTAAACCCACTTCCAAAATCAATGAATTCCAGATCCTTAAATTGTTTTGCCGCATCAAAGAGGATCTCACTTGCATAGAGAAATACATCTATATCCAGGATATCGCTGCCCGTATGCATATGAATTCCATTGATCTTAATATTTGTCAGCTTTGCAATTCTCAAGATATGCGGGAGCTGGTGTATACTTATACCAAATTTAGAATCGATATGGCCTACTGAGATCTTGGAATTACCTCCTGCCATTACGTGCGGATTGATCCGAATGCAAACTGGGATATTTGGATGCTTGCTTCCAAATTGTTCCAGAATTGATAGGTTATCAATATTGATCTGTACACCTAAGGTAGCTGCTTCTTCTAGTTCTTCCAAAGAAACGCCATTGGGTGTAAAAATGATCTCATCTGCCTGGAATCCAGCGTCTAGTCCTAGTCGGACTTCCTGGATCGATACTGTATCCAACCCGCATCCAAGGTGCTTCATGAAACGCAAAATGCTCAGGTTAGAGAGGGCCTTGGTCGCATAGTTGACCTTTAGAGACTCGACTTTATCAAATGCCTTAGTGAGTCGCTCATATTGCTTTTGGATCTTCGCACTGTCATATACATAAACAGGAGCGCCAAATTCTGAGGCAATAGCCAAAAGTTCTTTTGCTTTCATTGATTCATGCTTTTGAGCAAATCTAGGACGTATCCCTTTGTTGTACAATAATTAATCAATGATTTCAAAGCAATATGGATCATTCTTAAAATCTGTATATCACAAGTGAGAATCTCATAATACTGTACCGGTATTTTTGCCTATATTTCCCCTATGAAATTGCCTCTCTTCCCTTTACAAACAGTCTTTTTTCCAGGTGAAACAGTACCGCTGCATATTTTTGAAGACAGGTATAAGCAGTTAGTCAATGATTGCCATAAGGAATCCCTGACGTTTGGCATTCCGGTTTACATTGATGAACAGATCGCATATGGTACGGAAGTGCAGCTTGTTGAAGTAGTGACTACGTATGAGAGTGGTGCCATGGATATTGTTTGTGTTGCCCGACAAGTATTCAGGGTAAATAGTTTTGAGGCCACTATGGGAGACAAACTATACCCTGGCGGTGAGATACAGTTTTTAGACAATATCAATGACGGGGATCTACGCTCCAAGGCGTATGTACTCGATCGTATCAAGGATCTTTATGATCTTATGGGGGTTGAGTTTAGCGAGATTTCTCCTAAAAAGTTTAACAGCTATCAATTGGCACATAAGATGGGACTCTCATATCAGCAGGAATATCAACTTCTCCAATTGGCAAAAGAAAGTGAGCGCTTGTCCTTTATACGTGCCCATTTAGATGTGACTATACAAGTACTTCAGGAAGTTAACAGGACGAAGGACATAATAGATATGAATGGGCATTTTCGAAATTTTGATCCACTCGATTTTAAGGATTTTGAGGTCTGATCAAAAGCCATCATTCCGCTAGTGTATGTGATGCCTGTTACGTATTTTTGCAAGCAAATTTTAGTATATGAATCTCCACGAATATCA
>JAHHLF010000094.1 GCA_018679315.1 Bacteroidia bacterium
TCAGGTATTTGGCCCCGTAGCGATCTGCTTTGTCCGCGATAGCTGAAAGGTCTTTTTTAAGATCATTGTAATCTACCCCAATACCAACAACATTGATGTTATACTTTTCCAGAAGCGCTCTGAATTCGGCTTCTTCCATGCCATAGGTGTCTCCACCTTCGACCTTATCTATACCCCAATCCGAAATGGTTTTCAGGGTGCCTTCTATATCGGTTTTAAATTGATTTCGTAAGCTATATAACTGTAATCCAATCTCTTGCGCACAAATCGGAAGCGCAAAGCATAGAGTAAAGATTGTGATAAATACTTTTTTCATTTTTGAATAATTAAGTCAATAAATTACCATTTTCATCCCATTCGGCTATGATGCCGCGTTTGCTTTGATCCACACATTTCGAAAGCCATTCTTCATCGTAAGCTACTCCATGCTGATCCAATACTTCCTGAGGCACACCGTCCCAGACATTAGGCATATTTCCTTTATATCCCAGATCTTCGATACCCATTTTTGAGGTGTAGTATCCGCTCAGGGTCAGATTTCTAAGTAAGGAAAAGAACTGGATCTCCAGAGCTTGCTCATCCATAGATACTTTAGGATCATAAAAAGCGATCGTATCCAGTAATTCCTTTTGCTGCGCTTCAGGAGTCACTTTAAACTCCGTACCGTAATCCGTATTGCTTTTATGATCCAACCACATCAAGCCCCCACGCATAGTAACCTGAAAGGGTGGATAGTCTTTCATCATAAACTCGATAAAATCAGGAGCCCCTGCATCGGTAGCACTTCCAAATTGTTCATTTGCCGGAAGGATCAAGGCACAAAGTACCGATATTGTTTCCATCTCATGCTCATTTAAAAATTGATCCTCTTCCAACTCCTGGATCAATTCGGCTTCTTCAGGTGTCCGGCCATAATTATAGGTAGCAAGTACCTTTTCCTCCTGTTCCGCTTCTACCTGGGTTTTGCAGCCATGCAAGGCAAGGCCCCCGGCTACACCTCCAAGCACTAAGGATTTGATACTTTTTCTCCTATCCATCATGTAATATTTTGTTGTTTCAATTGATCTACCAAATAGTCTGAGGCTCTCCAGGCTAATGCCATTATAGTCCAGGTACAGTTCTTATCTGCCTGAGAAACAAAAGGCCCTGCATCCATGACAAAAACATTATCGCTATCATGAAGCTGCTGGTATTTATTCACGACAGATCGCGAAGGATCATTACCCATACGTGTTGTCCCTACTTCGTGAATTATACGACCCGGGGCCAAGAGGCCATAATCCTGTTCCGGCCCTGGGCTGTCACCCAAAACTTCCCCACCCATATTATGTATCAATTCTTCGAACGTAGACTGCATATGCCTGGCCTGCTTGCGCTCATAGTCGGACCATTTATAATGAAAGCGCAAGACAGGGATACCAAATTCATCCACTGTCGTTGGATCGATCTCGCAATAATTGTCTTCCCGGGCTACCGCCTCTCCACGTCCGCCAAATCCAAGGACGGAGCCGTAGTACTTTTTCACATCGGCGCGCAGACCATTCCCATATCCCCCTGTAGGGAGCCCGAAGAACTTATTGAAATCATTCGGGTTGAAACCAAAGCCGTAATTAGGCATTCCGATACCACCCCAAATTTCAATATGATAGCCTCGAGGGAAATCTAGATCCTTATTATCTAACCACCAAGGGGAATACACGTGCATACCACCAACCCCGTCTTCGTTGTACATTTTTCGATTCATCAAACCGGGAATAAATCCGGCGCGACTTGCTCCGGTAGAATCATGAAGGTATTTCCCGACCATATTACTGCTATTCCCTAGTCCGTTCGGATGTTGTTTGCTTTTCGAGTTCAAAAGGATACGCGCAGAACTACAGGCAGAAGCAGCCAAAACCACCACTTTAGCATTTAGGACGTATTCTTTTCTGTCTTCCTTATTTATGTATGAAACCCCGGTAGCCCTGCCTTCTTCATTTGTTTTCACTTCACGAACCATACAGTTTACATAGAGATCTACTTGTCCGCCATTCTTTTGTGCAGGGAAGATCAGGCAAGATCCAGAAGAGAAATCGGCATAGACCGAACACGACCTGGCGCATTGACCGCAATAAAAGCAGACGCCCCGATCTTTATTGATCTTTTTAGTGAGCATTGACATGCGTGAGGGATATACCGGTACTCCTGTTTTCCTTGCTCCTTTGATATAAAAAAGTTCATGCAATCGAGGTTTTGGGGGAGGTAAAAAGAATCCATCCGGATCGTTAGGAAGTCCTTCATTTGTCCCAAAAACACCGATCTCCTTATCCAGTTTGTCATAGTACGGCTTGACATCCTCATAGCCTATGGGCCAGTTATCGCCCAGTCCGTCTATATCTTTATGCTTAAAATCTTTAGGCCCGAAGCGAAGGGAGATCCGACCCCAATGATTGGTGCGGCCTCCCAGCATATGAGATCGGAACCAATCGAATTTGGTACCATCTTTATGTGTATACGGCTGCCCTTCTATTTCCCATCCTCCATAGGCCATATCAAAATCCCCAAAATCCCGAACCGTATTGGCACCGCGTCGAGGCGATTCCCAGGGCCATTTTAATTGGGTCATTTGATCCGGATCTTTTGGATCAAAATAAGGACCTGCTTCAACTACAGCCACTTTGAGTCCAGCATCGGCCAGGATTTTTGTGGCCATTCCGCCGCCTGCCCCAGATCCTACAATGATCACGTCATAAACCTGGGCTGATTCTTTTATTTGCATAAGGGGTATTGCTTTGTTTGTGTTTTAAAAGTATTTAAAAATTTCAATCCTTCCGATTCTTTGTCAGAAATGAATCAGTTATTCCTTCTTCTGCGGATCTTTTTCTCGCCAATAGGTCGCAAGGGATGAGCCTGAGATATTCATCCAGGGTCCAAAGACAGCCGGGGCTAAACCCATTGTAGCGAGCTTACCCAATTCAACAGCTATCCCTGAAGCCAGTCCTGCATTCTGCATGCCTACTTCGAAAGCCACGGCTCGGGCATCTTGTTTAGGAAGTCCGACTAATCGACTGCCAAAATATCCAAATACATAGCCCATCATATTATGAACTATTACTACCAATATCAGTACCAATCCAAGTGTAAGCAATGAATCCCTGCCAGCAGCAGTAATTATCGTAATTATAATGGCTATGCCGGCCATAGAAATTAACGGCATGGCTTTGTCCAATAAAGGGAATCTGCCATGTGCTAAGTGGTTAAAAGTAAGTCCGGCAATAATAGGCAGGATCACGATCTTGGTAATACTCCATAACATAGCCAGGAAATCAATAGGTACTAATTGATCCGCAAGTAATGTCATCCACAGCGGTGTCATGATGGGTGAAAGCAGTGTAGCTACTGCCGTAAGGGTTACCGATAATGCTAGGTTTGCACCGGAAATATAGGCCATAACATTAGAAGCCAATCCACTTGGAGATGAGCCTACCAATATTACCCCTGCTGCGATCTCGGGGGGTAGGTTGGCCAGGTAAGCCAGTCCAAAGCCCAGGAGTGGCATGATACTAAACTGAGCAATGACACCTACCAGCACTCCTTTCGGCATTTTAACCACGCCTTTGAAATCGTTCAGACTCATGGCTGTTCCCATTCCGAACATAATGATCATTAAAAGCGGGATGATCAGCTTCTTCAACTCAAAACTTCCTACCTGGATAAAAGCTTCAGGGTAGTACATGGAAGCGGACACAGCTGCAAAGATCAATACAGTGAAAGAGAATCCTCTTACTTTCGGAAACTGCCTTAAAGCCAACGCCAAGCCTACAAAAAACAGGATGAGCCAAGGCCCTAGTGAGTAAAAGGAATAGCTTATCCCATAGATCAAAATGCAGGCCCCAAGCAACAGAATCAGTATAAGAAAAGTCTTATAATATTTTACCATTAGGTCGATAGTGAAGAATATATTGCTCTGACTGTCAGGAGTACCATTGTCATTTATCCAAAACCGAATCTATGCAACGCAATAAATATATAGTATTCATCAGAAAATTAACAACTTCACATTTTTAGGAGTATTCCTTAGTCATTTTAGCATTTAATTAGTAATATTATCTCTTATTTAAATTTTTATAAAGGAATTGAGTGTCAATTTATCGAGAACAAAAACCCTCTAAGTTCCTTAAAATCAAAAAATTATATAATTAACAACTAAACATTATGAAAATGAAAAGTGATCATTTATCGCAAAAGCCGGGGTACGGAATATTACGTACGATCCTGGTTTTTTCCTTTTTATGCTGCTTTGTTGGATCGCAAGTGTTCGCCTTTTCAGAGGCCGATCCTGTTTCATCAATACTAGATGACGTGTTTCAACAAACCATTACAGGAACGGTTACCGATGATACAGGAGCTCCTTTGCCAGGTGCCAATGTATTAGTAAGAGGAACCACAACAGGAACCCAGACAGATTTTGACGGGAACTACACCATTACTGCCAACGAGGGGGATGTACTACAATTTAGTTACATCGGCTATGCTTCACAGTCAGTAACTGTAGGCACATCGACAACTATCAATGTAAGCCTGCAAGAAGACGCAAGTCAACTAGCCGAAGTAGTTGTTACAGGTTATACGTCCCAAACCAGGGGAGACATTACGGGCTCTGTTGCTTCCGTTGATATTTCAGAAGCGGTTAAAGTGCCTTTAGTTAATGCTTCTGAAGCGCTGGAAGGACGTGTTAGTGGGGTTACGGTGACAAACGCAGGTACACCTGGTGGTTCACCAAAAATTGTGATCCGTGGATTTGGAACAAGTAACAATACCAATCCTCTATACATTATAGATGGTGTTCAGACGGATAATCCTTCCATTTTGAACAGTATTAATCCCGGAGATATCGAGCAGATGAACGTCCTTAAAGATGGGGCAGCGGCGATATATGGGGCCAGGGCATCTAACGGGGTGGTAATTATCACCACAAAACGTGGAAGCTATAACCAGGCCGAACCAACCATAACTTTCAATGCTTATACGGGGATATCCAGAGCAACAAATCTTCCAGACTTGTTAAATGTGCAACAACACGGCGAAATGATTTTCCAAAGTCTGGCAAATGATGGTGCTGCGGTTGCGCATCCACAATATGGATCTGGTCCTTCACCGGTAGTACCAAGTACGGTTCAGGATTATACCAGAGTGGTCTCTTACGATCCCATTACCAGGGCGCCTCGTTCAGCTTCAGTAACACAACCTAATGGCACGGACTGGTTTGAGGAGATCACGCAAAATGCTCCTACTCAAAATTTTGACATGTCCATTTCAAATGGTGGTGAATCCGGCAGATACTTTTTGTCTGCTAATTACTTGAATCGTGAAGGTATCCTAAATGATACCGGATTTAAGCAAGGGGTTACCCGATTGAACTCTGAATTTAAAATCGGAGAAAAAATTAGGATAGGAGAACACTTAAATGCTTCGTTTTCACGTCAGCAAGAAGGAACACTCGAGGCGGTTGGTATGGCCTACAGGTTTACACCCCTGGTGCCCGTTTTTGACGACGAGGGGGACTTTGCAGGATCAGGTGGCCCGGGCTTGAGTAATACCCGGAATCCTGTTGCATTACTCTCACGAGCAAAGGACAATTACAATAAGATATTCCGCGTGTTTGGGGATGTATATTTGGAAGCCGAGCTTTATGAAGGGCTTAACGTTAGGACTACTTTTAGTGGTAATGTTGAGAACTTTGCTCAGCGCAGATTTCAGGCCTTGGATCCGGAATTCATTGAGCCATTATCTACTAATACGCTTACTGAACAGAATATTGATAATTATTCCTGGACATGGACTAATATTGCAACATATACCAAAGCATTTGGTGATCACAATCTCGATGCCCTCGTAGGAGTAGAGGCTGTTGAAGAGAACAGCAAGGGGAAACAAATAAGTCGGAATGGATTTTTATTTGAGACACCTGACTTCTACTTGCTAAGTAATGGTAGTGGAACTCCCAACGTAGATTTCGCCTATGATGGCGGGAATACATTGTTTTCCATTTTTGGTACAGCGAATTATTCGTATCAGGGGAAATATTTTGCAACAGTTACAGTTCGAAACGATAAATCTTCCCGTTTTCTGGGTGATAATCAGAGTCAGACCTTCCCTTCCTTTAGTGCAGGATGGAACATAAGCGATGAAAACTGGTTCCCGCAGGATGGTTTTATAAACAGATTGAGGTTAAAAGCCTCTTATGGAGAGCTGGGTAACCAGACCCTGCCTACCAGTAACCCGACGATCAATATTTCCAATCTCAGTGAAACACTGGGCAATTATAGCCTTAATGGAAGCTCGATTTCAACAGGTGCTATCCTGTCCCAGGTTGGGAATCCTGATCTTAGATGGGAAACAAGTGTCACAACCAATGTGGGTATTGAAGTAGCAATGTTGAATAATGACCTTACACTTTCACTTGAGGTCTTCGATATTGATACTGAGGATCTTATCACCCGTGATCTTAGCCTGATCAGCACGACGGCTATTGATGCAACGGCTCCGTTGGTAAACCTGGGAGATATTCAAAATACAGGATTCGATCTGGCGATCGGTTACCGAGGAGAGACCAGTGGTGGTTTTAACTATTCTATAGATGCAAATATTTCACACTACAAGAACGAAGTAAAAGACCTAATTAGTGATTTCCAGGTCGGTAGAACAGATCCCAGAGGTGGAGCTGTGCACCGTACCGAAGTAGGTCGGGCAATTTCCGAATTCTATGGTCGAAGGGTAACAGGATTTGATAGCACCGGAAGGTTTACGTACGAAGATGTTGATGGTAACGGTACGATCGATGATGATGACCGGACGTATATTGGTACGCCTCATCCCGATTTTACGTATGGCGTTAACTTGGGCTTTGGTTGGAAAGGGATTGACATGTCTGCCTTTTTCTCGGGATCACAGGGTAATGATGCTTATAATTATCAAAAGATCTTTACCGATTTCCCAACTTTCTTTAACGGAAACCGGAGCACTCGTGTACTCGATTCATGGACTCCGTCCAACACCAATGCGACACTACCTGCTTTGAGTCAATCTATTACCAATGCAGAGACGCAACCAAACTCTTATTTTGTAGAAGACGCATCCTTTATGCGTTTGAAGAATCTACAAGTAGGATACACGTTTGATGAAAATGTAACAAGTAACCTTGGTTTGGATATGCTGAGATTGTATGTACAGGGAACGAATCTGTTTACTATCACGGATTATACAGGGGCTGACCCTGAAGTAATTTCCGGCGATAACTTATCTTTGGCCTTTGATGGGACAAACCCTGTTTACCCATTGGCACAAATACTTACAGTAGGAATTAACGTTAAATTCTAAAAAAATGAAAAAGAGAATAATTTACCTAGTAACCTTATTTGTTGCGATGATTGCTTGTAGCGATGAATTTACGGAAGTACCCGCGATCGGAGCTCTTAGTGATCAGACACTCCAGAATGAACAAGGAGTAAACCTGTTATTGGTTGGAGCCTATTCC
>JAHHLF010000291.1 GCA_018679315.1 Bacteroidia bacterium
GATAAGGATCCACATATCAATGCCAGATTGATCCATCAGTCCGGGTAAGACAGTTTCAAAACGTTCTTCCAGGAGGTCATCTACCACTTTGGCCCTATCCCTTTCAGTCAGGATCTGTGCCGATAGATTAGTAATTATCAAAGTTAAGAGAGCTGTAAAAAGAAATATTTTACGTGGATCGCGCATGATGCACCTATTTTAGATTAAGCTGCTCCAAGGTAGTATTTCTGTCGATTTTTCCCGAATCATTCCGGGTAAATTCTGATATCGCTTTTATTTCCCGAGGTTTGTGGAAGGCGTCCAACTCCTCTATTGAATCCAGTAGTTCCATATACTTATCAGGTAAATCTTCTGTTTCCACTATACCCAAAACACGCTCCCCTAATTGTGGATCGGGAACCCCTGCCACTATAATTTCGCATTTAAATGCATCCCTAAGTATGGACTCGACATATTCAGGGTGAACTTTTACGGCACCACTATTAATTACATTGTCAATCCTTCCCAGCCAGGTAAACTCTTTATCATTGAGTAAGGTCACCACATCGTTAGTCACACACTTGTGAAGATCGAGATGTGATGCTGTCACAACCAGACAGGAACGGGCATCTGTTTCAAATTCTATTCCCGGCAAGGCTTTGAATGTATCGTCAGCTATTCCCGAGAGGGTGTGATTTAATTTTTTAACGGCGACATGCGTCAGCGTTTCTGTCATCCCATACGTTTCATAAATGTCGGTAGGCACATTGGCAATATCACGGATAAGCTCTTGGGATATCGGGGCTCCCCCAACGATAAGTTGGTCTATTTGATGCAACTGTTTCAAAGAAGCTTGCAGTTGCATGGGTACCATTGCTGCAAAATCAAACTGCTTTTCATATGGGATCGGTGTGGTAATAGGTTCTACAAAATGAAGTTGCAAGCCCAGGACCATTGCCCTTACCAGCATCATCTTCCCGGCAACATATTCCGCTGGAAGGCACATTAACACAGATTGGCCGGGCGAAAGCTTAAAATAAGCGCCAGTCAGTTTAGCCGACGCTATCATCTGATGCCTGGTAAATGTTTTCATTTTAGGCGATCCGGTCGTACCCGATGTTTTAAAAGTGATCGTATCTGAATCGCTGAGCCAATCCATAAGAAAATCCCCTATTACCAACTCAAAAGGATCTCCTTCTTTTATTAAGCTATAGGCTGCATCCATCAATGTGCTTTCCGAATGTGCAAAGCCATTTAATGTAAACTTAGGGTGTAGCAGGGGTGTCCGTTCTGTCATCGTTTAGTGGGTTATTTTCATTTTGAGGCTGAATTACGGCACCTGTAAGACGCTCCTTCCAATTCTTCCAGCCATACCGGAAGGAAAAGAAAATAAGTATAATGGGGTAAATGACCAAGACCGGGATAAAAACATCCCATCCCAGTTCGGGCTCAGAAATGTCTCGATACAAGGAATGGGTTTGAAATGCAGTCCAATCAGCCGTTACAAGGATGGCGGCAGTCAGGTTGTTCGCTGCGTGAAATCCAAGAGCGAGTTCCAGGCCGTTATCCATTAATGTTAGTATCCCCAGGAACAGACCGGTACCAATATAGAATACCATGATACCCATTCCCATTTTATCGACTTCCGGATTGAATATATGCAGCAGGCCAAAAAATAGGGAAGTAGCCAATAATGGCACCCACCGGTTTCCTGTTAAAGTCCCCAAACCCTGCATCAAATAGCCGCGCATAAAATATTCTTCAAAACTTGTTTGCAAAGGGATTAAGAGAACGGCTATGACGACCAGGATCAGAAAGGGTATAGGATCAAAATTAAATACATAATCGTCGGGGGAAAGTTGTATATCGATTAGTATAAATAAAGCCGAAATGAACGTCCATGTAATAAAGGCGAAGAAAATACGCTTCCAATCGATCTTTGCCCGGGCTGTGGTAAGAGATAACCAGGTTTGACGATGAAGAAACCTCACCACCAAATAGAGTCCAAGTAAGCCGATGGCAAATGTGATCAACATCAGGAACAAAAAGAAATTTGAGCCCAGCATGCGTGACATGCCACCAATATCCATGGGCATATTGCCACTTTCCAGTGATTTTGTAATTAAAGCGGCCCCAAGGGGTATGGCACCAATGATCTGCCAAATGACAAATACGGCAACGAATCCAAGAACGTATCGCCAGGCTTCGTGTTTGCCTTTAAATCCTTCTTCTATATACATTATGTGATTAGTGTTTGAATGTCCCAGGACATGTCGGGATCATAACGCAAATATGATCCTTCCACATACAATGGTGATAAAAAGTTATTAGCAAATAAGCCGCCGGTACCCAGACCCTGAGGCATATTAATTCCTAAACCGGCTGTCCACTGTGCAATTGCGTTAAGCCCGATATTACTTTCTAAAGCTGAAGTAACCCAATATCGAATGCCTAAGCGGGAGGCTATTTCCATCCATTGTTCGCAATGTCCAAATCCTCCCAACAAACTGGGCTTTAGTATAATATAAGGTGGCGCTAAGCGCTCCAAGAGTTTCTTTTTTTCTTCGGAATTAAAAATACCAATTAATTCCTCATCCAGGGCAATTGGAATGGGAGATTCTTTGCACAATAGCTGCATGTCATTTCTCTGGCCTGGACTAATAGGTTGTTCTATGGAGTGAATATCCAGTTTGGCCAATGCCTTGAGTTTTTCCAGGGCATCTTCCGGAGAGAATGCGCCGTTTGCATCTACTCTGATCTCTAAACCAGTACCTCCCATTTTTCGTACCTCCTGCAGAAATTCGAGCTCCTCAGAAAAATTCAGTGCCCCTATCTTAATTTTGATACAGCTGTAGCCCTGTTGCAATTTTGTTTCTACCTGAGCTTTCATTTGTTCTATGGCCCCCATCCATACGAGGCCATTAATCACTATACCCTCTACTCCGGCTGTAAAATCTGAAGGGAAGAGTATAAAATCATCGGCCGACGCAAGTGACTGCTGTGCTTGCTCAAGGCCGAATTGAATACTGGGAAATCCTGTCAGTTCCTGATTTAAAATAGTGTGATCATTTTCAATATGCTCACAAAGCCATTTGAGTTTGTCTTCATATCCGGGCACATCATCTGCGCTTAATCCTCTGAACATGGCGCACTCCCCTATTCCTCTCTTCCCATTGCTTTCAAGTATTAGGATCCAGGTATCCTTTTGCCGCAATACCCCCCTGGATGTTCCTCCGGGGGTTTTAAAATCTAAGCTGTACTTTTTAAATCGCGCGTTCATTTTGCCAGCCTAAAATTAGATATATTTTAGCGGTAAATTACAGTATATGGCACACTTTCAATCAAAGGTGATCTGGATCACAGGGGCCTCTTCAGGAATAGGCGAAGCGTTGGCCAAAGCCTATAGCAAATCGGGCTATTCCCTTATCATATCTTCACGACGGGAGGAAAAACTAGAGCAGGTGCGCGAGCTATGCCCGCATCCGGACAGGGTGAAAGTCCTGCCGCTGGACCTGGAAATGTATGAAGGATTTGGGAAAATCGTCCAACAAGCCATGGAACTGTATGGCTACATAGATATGCTGATCAACAATGCCGGTATAAGTCAGCGCTCCCTGATCAGAGATACCGATATGCATGTGTATAAGCGGCTGATGGATGTAAATTACCTCGGAACAGTGGCTTTAACCAAAGCTGTTTTACCTCATTTTATAGAAAGGAAGTCGGGCCACTTTGTAACTGTTACCAGTTTGATGGGTAAATTTGGCTCCCCATTGCGCAGCGGTTATTGCGGGGCGAAACATGCCCTTCATGGCTTCTTTGATGTGCTGCGGATGGAACATGAAAAGGATGGCATTGCAGTTAGTTTGATCTGTCCCGGTTTTGTTCAAACTCAAGTAGCCAGGAATGCCCTCACGAATGACGGCACACCACAATCCCGAAATGATGAGGCTACATCAAAGGGGCTCAGCCCGGAAGAATTTGCCAGTCGCATGATACGCGCAGTAAATAAAAATAAATTTGAAGCCTATATTGGCGGAAAGGAAATAAAAGGAATATACTTAAAGCGTTTCTTTCCCAAATTACTTCACAAGGTAGTGCTCAGAAGTGATGTAGTCTGATCAAACCTCAAGAGAAGCACCTATATCTAGCAAGTGCAGTTCTTTTCCTGCTGCACTGAACTTTTTTAGTGCTTCTTCATGGTCTATTTCAATATAACCGAAAGTATCATAGTGATATCCCATAATTTTTTTGCATTCCAGGAATTCGGCTGCAGTAACCGCATCATCGATACCCATGGTAAAATTATCACCAATAGGCAATACGGCAAGGTCTAACGGATATCGGGCGGGTATCAATTTCATATCGTATGTAAGGGCCGTGTCCCCGGCTATATAGAGGTGCTTATCTTCAGCCGATAATATAAAGCCCCCGGGTTGGCCTCCATAGGACCCGTCGGGAAATGAGGAGGTATGAATAGCCTGTGTATACTTTAGCGTTCCAAAATTAAACTTCCATTGACCTCCATGATTAAGCGGGTGGGTATTGAAGCCTTTGTTTCCGTAATACGTGGCTATTTCATAATTACTTATGATCACCGACTCATGATCAGAAGCCAGGGCTTCTACATCTAGAATATGATCCTGGTGTGCATGGGTTAGCAAGATATAATCCGGGCTCAGATCAGCCAGGGAAATTTTTCCCTTGGCTTTCTCATTTCCACTAATAAATGGGTCTACTACCAAACTGTGAGATCCAACAGAAATGGCGAGGCCGGCATGGCCTAAAAAAGTAATTGTCATAACAAAGAGGATTAGGTTCTAAAGTTATTTAAAATTGAACCAAAAACGAACCCCTTCGCTGGTTTTATCTATGTTAAGTGTAGATTGAAGCTGGTTGACCAAACGGTTGATGAGTTTAATGCCCATAGAAGTGTCTACCTGACTCTCATAATCGGGCGGAAGGCCAACTCCGTTATCAGTGTATTCAAAAAATCCTTGCTCTTTATTCTTGCGCAGGTGGATATAGATCTTACCGTTGTCTTTTTCTTCCGGGAAGGCATATTTAAATGAGTTGGAAACCAATTCATTCAATATTAAGCCGAAGGGGATAGCACGATCAATGTCGAGCTCAACACCTTCTGCATCAATGGTAATGTTGATCTTTGAGCTACCCTTCTTGAATACAGACTGCACACTATTCACTAGGCTCTCTATATAGCCCTGCATTTCTATGACGGAAAGGTCATCGTTCTGATATAGTTTTTGGTGGATAAGCGCCATGGCTTTTACCCGACTCTTTCCCTCTTCCAGGGCCTCAATAGCGGCTTTGGACCTTGTATTCTTAGTTTGCAGACTAAGCAGACTGGAAACCATCTGAAGATTATTCTTTACCCGGTGATGGATCTCTTTAAGAAGAGAATCCTTTTCAACCAACGAATTTTCAATGATGAATTTTTGCTCTGCGATCAATCGCTGGTTCTTGATACTTTTTAAATAGGCATATACCAAACCTGCAAAGCCCAGTAAGGTAAAAACAAGTGAAATAAACACCAGGGTGATCCTGTCGTCCTTGGCAGCGAGATCACTTCGTGCGCGTTTCATTTCCTCCTTCTGCTCATCGATCAGTTTTCTGGAACTGTCGAGGTCTTCTTTCGCCACAACAGCTACTAACTGTTGTTTGCGAAGTGTGGATTCTAGTTGTAGTATGCTGTCCTGGATCCGAACATTGCGTTTGAGATAATCCGACTCCCGCTCAAAATCGCCAATGGCATTGAAGTAAGAAGCTGTTAGCCGATTATAGCGGATTATGTGTTCTGCTTGTTTTAACTGGATATTGGAATTGAGGTATTCCAGAGCCATCTCAGGATTATCCAGGCGTAAATGACCTTCTGCAAGGGCTAGTGTGTTTTCGACAAGTTCTTCTGAAAACACCCCTACATTATGCTCTTTTATGAGTGCCAGGCTATTTTCGAGATAAGCCAGGGATTCTTCATATTGTTTCAGATTCAATTTACACTTACCAATGTTACCTTCAATAACGCCTTGCAATAAGTTAGCTCCCTGGATCTCACGAGCTGTTTTGATCTTATTAATATCCGCCAGGAATATTTTAAGGAAACCACTTGCCTTCGTGAAATTAGCAAGGGCAACAGAGGGCGATCCATCCATAAGCAGGTACTGCCCTACTTGATTGTTGTATTTAGCAAGCCCGTAAAGATCGGAATCCGGAATCGTTTTTTTAACATCATTTATATACTCCTCCATGGCTTGCCGGTGTAAGCCCAGATTAGAGTAGATATCATAGAAAGCAATATTTTCGGTTACACCTAACTCCCGTTTGAACTTGCGCACCTCAATTTGTTTTTCGTAGAGTTTTAAGGCTGCATAATTAGCATCCATCAGGTCGAGTAAACGTGCCACGACAGGCTGACTGAACCCATTATCAGAAGTATAAAGGTCTCGTGCCAATTCCACACTCTTATCATAATCACCAAGATCGTAGTGGATCTGCGAACGCATAAACTGATAATATTTAATACCCAAAGTATCTTGTTCACGCCCCGCATCCCTGATGAATATCGTAACGGCATCTAACCAGTCATAAGCCGAATTCTCGTTATACCGGTTTATCGTATTGTAAAAGAATTGATATCTGTTTTCTGCCCCGACTGTCGATTTAAATTCATCCAGAAAATTCAGATCAGATATAGGAATAGTCTGTGCCTTCAGCGAGCAATGGCCTAACAATAGAATCGTTATAAAGAATATTCTCAGCAATCTTGCCATAACTTCCTGGGCAACTTTAATTTGAATTTTGAAGGATACATTTTAGCATTGCAACTGCTTCAGTGCATGCTCGATTAATAAACGGATCCAGCATTTTTTTGTTGTCGGTTAAAATATGAAATGTGGTGTATATGGCAGCAGCTGAACAGTTTTACTGATGCGCAATGGTGCTATCTGTACTAGCACCCATTCCCACAATTTCCCCTAGCATCTAAAAATAGAAATGATTTAAATATCGTAAGCCTCTTAATATGAGGTGTTAAGATAAAAGGCTATGCAGGTTGTGCATAGCCTTTTTAATTCAAACTATATGAAAATGATAAGATTTGGGCGGTTATTAAACCATGTCTAAAGTACAAGATAGATGTATCCATTTTTGGATTATGTTGTGTAACTATGAATTTTTGTTGTGAAAAGTTGACATTTTTTCCGGCCATGTATTTCATCGGATTTATTGGTATTTCATGGAGAAAAAATGAGCGACTTCTAAGATGTATGCCGATGTGTCCTAAAAAAGAAAAGAGCCTTATCGGATCGACAAAGCTCTTTTACGAGAACACTATATGAAAATGAAAAAATTAACTTCTTAATTCTTCTACGAATATAGTGTGGTCCTGTCCTGTGAGGAAATTATT
>JAHHLF010000005.1 GCA_018679315.1 Bacteroidia bacterium
CACGCATATTGGAGATACGGAAAAATCCGTCAAAATCTGCAGCAGCGCCATAGGTAGTATTTGAAGGATTGTGGACAGCTACAACAGTTGCCCCGGGTAAAGGTTCCCCGTTACTGTCTGTTACCTGGCCCCGGATCGCCGATGTGGTAACCCCTTGAGAAAATGCCATTGCAGTGCATAATAGTGCTGCAACGGCCAAGTAAAATCTTTTCATAATTAAGTGTTCTATGGTTAAAATTATTTTGTTGCAAATGTGTATAATTTCTAACAATCCAGCATTAAGCAACCGTTAAATTAAGCCTTCCAATTTAACAAAAATTTAGGATAGTCTAAAGGAATTATTTCAAATTGTTAACAACAGTGAATAAGCCTTATTTAGCAAGGAATTTATTTATGAGTTGGTTCGTGGAAGTATCGTGAGAACCAGCAGTTTGGGATTGAATTTCCTCTAAGATGGTAGTGGCCAATTGTTTCCCTAATTCCACCCCCCATTGATCAAAACTAAAAATGTTCCAAAGCACACCCTGAACAAAGATCTTATGTTCGTACATAGCGATCAATGCGCCAAGGGAATGCGGGGTTAATTTTTCTATTAAGATCGTAGTGGTCGGGTTGTTCCCGGGGAATACTTTAAAAGGCAATAATGCCTCGATCATTTCTGGGGATGTATTGCTTTCTCGCAATTCCATCTCAGCTTCTTCTTTTGACTTACCATTCATCAAGGCTTCTGTCTGGGCGAAAAAATTTGCCATCAATTTATCATGGTGTTCCTCATCTCCATGCAATGATTTCCGGAACCCTATAAAATCTGTCGGGATCAATTTAGTCCCTTGATGCATCAATTGGAAAAAGGCATGCTGCGCATTGGTTCCGGGTTCCCCCCAGATCACGGTGCCCGTTTGATAATCAACCGGAAATCCTGCGCGATCTACGCGCTTTCCATTGCTTTCCATAAAGCCCTGCTGTAAATAGGCCGAAAAACGATGTAAGTACTGGGTATATGGTATAATTGCCTCCGTTTCAGCTCCTAAAAAATTGTTGTACCATACCGTCAATAAGGCCGTCAAAACTGGGAGGTTGTTTTCAAAATCTGTCTCTCTAAAGTGAGTATCCATTGCATTTGCCCCATCCAATAATTGCTCATAGTTTGCATATCCCACGCCCAGTGCTATTGATAAGCCAACGGCACTCCAAAGGGAAAAACGCCCACCTACCCAATCCCACATAGGGAAGATATTCGCCTCGGCAATGCCAAACTCTAAAGCTTTTGAAACATTAGAAGATACAGCGACGAAGTGTTTGGGGATCTCTTTTTCCACAGCGGTTTGCAGGAACCAGTTCTTTATGGTGGCAGCATTACCAAGTGTTTCCTGTGTAGTAAAGCTCTTTGAAACGATGATGAACAAGGTAGTCTCCGGATTCAGTCTTTTCAAATGTTCATGAACATGATCCCCATCTATATTACTTACGAAATGCAGGTTCAGGTGATTCCGGTAATATTTCAAAGCTTCTGTCACCATATAAGGACCGAGATCTGATCCCCCAATTCCTATATTGACGACATCGGTAAATGGTTTTCCGCTATAGCCAAGCCAGGTTCCTCCAATAATGCTATCGCAAAATGAAGCGATTTTCTCTTTGACTGCATATACCTCTTCCACTACATTCTTCCCCTGATGTAATATAGTTTCAGAGCGCCTAGCTCGCAGCGCCGTATGAAGTACGGCCCTACCCTCGGTCTGGTTTATCACATCCCCCTCAAAAAACTTAGCAATAGCATCGGACAAAGACATCTCTTCCGCTAAACGCACCAGGCCCGCCAGTGTATTCTCTGTAATGCGATTTTTAGAAAAATCGACAAAAAAATCTTCCCATTCCCTTGAATATTTTGCTGCCCTGTTCGGATCAGATTCAAATAGATCTTTAATGTTCAGGCCTACCTCTTCTTGTCGAAGTTTTTCCAGATTTGTCCAGGCGGACGTTTGAGTTGGGTTGGTTTGTTGTAAGGGCATATTATTGGTTAAGAGAAAGTAAGTCCCCGGATTCCTTTTCTTCTCCCGGTTCCGGAAATGTGATACAATCCAGTTGGAATTTCTTTGGATCGATAAAATCAAAATATTCAGGTCGCAACGCTTCTGCTAAAGGTTCAGCAGCTGGTAATTCTTCCCTGAGCGGATCTACCTGGCGACCGTTTCTCCAAAAACGATAACATACATGCGGACCGGCGGTGTTGCCAGTCATGCCGATCCACCCGATCACATCGCCCTGTTTCACAATATCGCCGCGTTTTACTTTCTGTTTACGCATGTGCAAATACTGCGTACTATAGGTGCTGTTATGACGGATCTTTACATAGCGGCCATTGCCTCTTCTGCGCGTAGATTCTGTTACGACTCCATCTGCAGTGGCTAAAATGGGTGTGCCCACTGGGGCTGCATAGTCTGTTCCTTTATGCGGACGGATGCGGTAACCATAATAACGGATTCGCCGTTTCAGATTATAGCGGGAGGAAATCCTGCTGAACTTTACTGGCGCGCGTAAAAAAGTACGCCTCAAATTATTGGCCTCATCATCAAAATAGTCAATGACATTTTTCAAGCTGTCCGATTCATAGGCGAAGGCATAGAGGGGCTGACCATTGTGTTCAAAATAAGCCGACTCTATCGGTTCTGATCCGGCATATATAGAATCGTTAATATATTTCTCTTTAAAGATCACCTTAAACTTATCCCCTTTTTGAAGTCGGAAGAAATCGATGGTCCAGGCATAGATCTCGGATAATTCGTGTGTAACATAATAGTCGATCCCTTCTTTCAGGACAGCATCTGACAAAGAAGTTTCAATAATGCCAGAGGCTTCTCGTTCCACATATTTTACCTCCTTCTGGTCCTTATAAGCTACTGCAGAATCCCGTAGATCAACTACTGTAAAATTGATACGATCATTTTCATAAATGAATACCTCAGCTTTAGGTAGGGAATCCTTGCTTTTCAGAATGACATAGGGCTTGCCTACGCGGATCTTGCGCACGTCGAAGGTGTCCCTGTAATTCTCTGTGATCGTTAATATTTTTGGGTAATCTGCATGGTTCTTGAGCATAAGCTCCCCAAAACTGTCGCCGTATCTGATTGTATCTGAAACTACTTCATAGTCGTCCAGATTAAAGCCGTATTGTTCGTTGATGATCTCTTCAGGAAGGGTTTGGGATGTAAGTTCCGCGGGTAGCGGTTTGTCTTCCTTACAACCGATCAGAAGAAGAATGAAACAAACGAAACCCCGATTTATTCGCATGGTTATTCCCTTACTTTGTCGGGGTCAAAGATATAGCCTCCCCATTGTTTTCCCCAATTATTTAACTCAGATTTTGAAAACAGATGCAGAATAGTGATAAGTTAGGCTGAAAAGTGCCTGTTATAAGGGCTTGCTGATTACCCAAAAGAATAAGTCTTAGTCCATAATTATCTTGAACTGATTTTTCAGGCCATTAAATCCATCTAGGTCCGCTTTAATGGAACCGATCCGAAGATCAGCTTTGATCCTGATCGGGATCTTATTGTGGTCATTGGATACCCACAAAGACAAGCTTTCTTCCTCTTTGAATACCCGTCCGTATTGCACAAAGGGGCGAAATTTCAGGCATTCCACTTTGCCGAATTTCGATCTAATGACTTCTTTCCCGAGATATTTGAGCTTGAATGGAAAAACACCGTCGTCATCAAAGAGCACATCTAGTGTCAGCACTTCACCTATCACCAGGTTTTTTGAATCATAATTGCTGCGCAGAAAATAGAAGGCCGAGATCAGGTCTTGAATTCCGTTGTCTACTTCAAAGCTGAATTTTTTCTTTTGCTTTTTATCATATAAGACAGCGAGATCTTTCTCGTGATGGAAGTTGATCTCAGTATCCCGCGTATAGCCGCCTTCGTTTATTTTTCTAATAAATCTATATGGCTTTTGGTCTCTTTTATCGAAGTAGCTTTCGTAACGGTCATCGACCTTAAAGAATAAACTGGCAAAACCCGTGGTTTTTCCTATCCCCACTACATGATGCACCGGCACATCATTGATCTTATCTTCTTTTAGATGAAGGGTAGCATAACTGGCATTGAGGAAACCATAATGAATGCGGAATTTCAACCATTCGCCAGTCTTATAAGCAGTCCTCACCCCTTGTGCCGATAGGCTCAGGCTGCCAAATAATAAGATTATAACGTATAGTTTTTTCATAGTCAAATTTGGGTTAAAGTTACCAATCTGGGGTAACATCTTTTTCATTGTCCTGATATTAAAACAACTATTGTTCCAAACTATTGTATAAAAAAGCCCCGACATAGCTGTCAGGGCTTTCCTAAATAACCAACCAAACTTTAAATTATGAAAAACCAATACTTAAAGTACTAAGGGAACCACCCCTTATGCCTTATAAAAATACGACCAACTTCTTGATGCTGCCATACTTTTAACGTTATTTAACGAGCGAATTAACATTCGTTAAGGATAGGCGCAAAGAAATTTGCGAATCCTTAAGATTCCTTCTACTAAAGTGTCCCTCTATTGGCTTGTTCCCGTTCTATGGATTCAAACAAGGCTTTGAAATTTCCTTTTCCAAAACTTTTGGCTCCTTTCCGCTGAATGATCTCAACAAACATTGTAGGCCTGTCCAAGATAGGTTTGGTAAATATTTGCAATAAATACCCTTCATCATCCCGGTCAATAAGGATACCCAGTTCTTTTAATGGCTCCAGGTCCTCATCTATTTCACCTACTCTGTCCAGGACTTCATCGTAATATACCGCAGGTACGGTCAGAAATTCAACGCCCCGATCCTTGAGTGCAGAGACAGTCTCTATAATATTATCAGTAGCCATTGCCATATGCTGTACCCCGGCTCCATTATAGAATTCAATATATTCCTCTATCTGTGATTTCTTCCTGCCGTCTGCCGGTTCATTGATCGGAAATTTAATACGACCGTTCCCGTTGCTCATCACCTTACTCATAAGTGCCGTATATTCTGTTGAGATGTCCTTATCGTCAAAAGAGATCAACTGTGCAAAGCCCATAACCTTAGCATAGAATTCACACCATTTGTCCATCTCATTCCAACCCACATTCCCTACCATGTGGTCAATATATTTAAGCCCTATATCCGGCGCCTTATAATGTGGATCCCATTTTTGGAATCCGGGTAAAAATGTGCCCTTGTAATTTGAACGCTCTACAAAAATATGCACGGTCTCCCCATACGTATGGATCCCGGATAAAACTACTTCCCCATCTTCATCCTTAATCGTCTTGGGTTCCATATAGGATTCGGCACCCCGACTTACGGTTTCCTTATAACTTTTTGTGGCATCATCTACCCAAAGGGCAATGGCTTTCACCCCATCTCCATGGGCATCAATATGCTTGTTAATTTCCCCTCCGGACTGCAGGGGTGATGTGAGTATCAATCGAATTTTTCCTTGTTGTAATACATAGGAAACCCTGTCTTTCACACCTGTTTCCAAACCGGAATAGGCTAAGGGTTGAAATCCCCAGGCCGACATATAATAATGCGCTGCCTGTTTGGCATTCCCAACATAGAGTTCTACATAGTCTGTTCCCAATAATGGAAGAAAATCTTCTGCCTCAGGGTTTTCTTTCGGCAAGTGTAACGAAGTGGTATCTAAAATTGACATGATCTGAATTTTGAAAATGAATACTTATTAAACGAGTAATCCGTAGCCGAACGCATCGGCGGATCGCACATTTACCACATAGCTCTTAGGTGAGCTCTTATATCTGGATCTGAAAAAGTCATCAGTTCATTTTCTAGTGCAAATATCGGAAAAAACAGCCAAAAAAAAGTGGTTTCAGGGTTAAAACCAATAGCCGATACTAAAGAAGAAATTCCCGTCACTGTTTTGCGGGGTCCAGGTGTAGAAGACTTCAAGCGGACCCATGAAGGTCTCAAGGCCATAGCCCAGTCCATAGCCGGTATAATCCGGTTCTGTAAACCACTCGCCCGTTCGGAAAAGGTCGTCTTCAACATTGGCAAAATTACCTGCGAGTATCAGATGATTTTTAGGGGCGATCTCGAGATCAAATCGGGCTGTTGCCTTTACAAAGCTATTACCAGGCAAGCTCAGAAAATCATAGCCGTAGAAAGGGATAAAATTATTGATGAGTTTGGCTCCATAGCCCCCAAGGATGAAGTCAAAGCTGGATACCTCAGAAGATCCCAATTTGAATCCCCCTTCGGTTTCCAATACCAGGGTCAGATTATCTAAAATGGGAAAAGCGGCACCTATTTCTGCTTTTCCAATGGAGAATTCCTTGAAATTATCATTGAAATCAGAAGAGAACAAATACAAATGGAAGTCGCCATTAAAGCGCAAGCCTCTGCTTGGATAGTATTTGTCGTCATAGGTGTCTAATACCAGCTGCCCAAAAGTGCTGTAAAAGTGGCTTTTTTCGAATACCGCCGGATCTGCTTGCTGAGGGTCATTCAACAAACTCCCCATCTCATTGATAGTTTCACTTCCGTATTTCAGGAATTTGTGTTCAATACCGAGTCGCAAGGCAAATTCCTCGCGGAAATCTGTCTGTACGTAAAATTGGTTAGTAACATCGTCTACATCCAGGGTGATCGTATTAAGATTTGGATCTTCCAGTATACTAAAATTACTCTGAAAGACATCCAGTTCTATATCCTTGCTAAAATCATTTAATCTGCTATTGACCCCTATGCTCCAATACCTGCCCTTATCTATGTAGTACTCCATATTATAGCGCACATTGTCTCCCAGTATCAGATCAAAGGAAGCCGTATCATCGTTGGCCAGGAATTGTTTTTTTGTCAGGTTGATCATAGCAGCGCTCTTATACAATTGATCGTAATGCGCGCCTACCCGTAATAAAGTCTTGGTGGGATCTTCCCGAAGTTTTAATACAAGATCTTCCCCTAAACCATTGGATGAAAGCTTATACCTTATCGCCTTGAAATTTCCGGTAGCTGCCAAATTCCCTATCCCTTGCTGGAACTCATCAAAGCCGATTTTTTCCCCCAGGTCGAAGCGTAATTTTCCCTTGATGAATCCCCGGCTGTAACCCAGGTCTCCCTCTATGATGAGTCTGTTAATAACCAGGGAGTCGCTCACGGAAACCGGACTGTGCGTAAAGGGAATATTCCCTTGAGCCCCTGCCAGCTGTTTTAGAGCTTCCGTTTGAGTTTGTGCGGCTTCCAGGCCCTTATTGATGATCGTTTCCTTGAAATCAAAATCGATCACTGTGAAATCATCCATATTGGGTTTGATATAAATATCCGTCAGGGCAGACTTGGTGCTCATATCCTTAACCGTCCTGAAATTGTTGATCTGTAATAAAATCTCCGAAGCAGACTCCAGGGATTCCCGGTCACGAAGACCGTGTTGCACATCCACGCCGATCATAATATCGGCTCCCATTGCACGCACTTCCTCCACCGGGTAATTATTCAGGACGCCCCCGTCTATCAAAATCTTCCCATCGACCTCTGAAGGTTCAAACAAGGAAGGAAAGGTGCCGCTTGCCATGATGGCTTCAGGTAAAAATCCTTTTTTTAACAAGATCTCTTCTCCGGTCTCTATGTTCGTGGCAATGCATAAAAAGGGTATAGGAAGCTCATTGAAGTCTTCTATGTCCTTTACATGGTACAGGAGTTTTACAAGCTCATTATAGATCTTTTGCCCTCCGGAAAGCGCTTGGGGAAAGGTAATTTTAAATTCGTTAAAGGGAATGGTAAGGGCATAGCGTTCCGTATCATCTTTCTCATAAAAAGACTTGGCGCCCCTTGGAAAATCGTCCTGGATCAAATCCGGGAA
>JAHHLF010000069.1 GCA_018679315.1 Bacteroidia bacterium
GGGTTAAATATTGATAAGGATTAAGATTTATTCGGGCAAATACACCTTGATCGGCCATATATCGGCTATAATTGAATTGCCCCGGGTTGAGAGGTGGGTCGATGGGTTTCCATGGCTGCCATATAAGTAATTCCTCATCTATTTTCAGGTGTATAGAATCCGGACAATGGATCAGCAATTTCCCTCGGATTTTGTTTTGCGAAGCTGGAAGTAAGTTGGCCAGGTATCGATTATTGAATGATCCCGGGCGCAATATGGATACAATCTTAATTGCATACGTTTCTGACACCTCCTCCTGAAGATTCATATAGTGATGCCGCTGGTGTTTGGGCTTTTGAAGGGAGATGATCAGAACACCAAGCGCTAATACTATCAGCAGGCTTATCATCTCATAGGAATATTCTGGAAGGCTTTCTCTTTGCTTATACCTGGCACCTAGAAAGACCAGGCCAAGAGTGGTCACTAAAAGGGGAATGCCAATAGGAATATCAATGTACTTCCCTAGTAGAATTCCCAGGATCAGCATTGCCGTCAAGCGGATCGGTATGTACCTAAGGAGCAAAACTTAGAGGATACGGGCTGCCTTGACAAAGGCACTATTCCAGTATCCCTCTTTGAGGGAAGAAACAATAACTCCACGTGAAGTAGTGGAATGAATAAATTTTATATCATCATCTTGAATATCTACGACCAGGCCAACATGATTGATGCGTTTCCCACGCCTGCTGGTTTTAAAAAATAACAGATCCCCCTTGGTAACTTCTTTCATTTTTATGGGATCTGCCTGGTCAAAGATCTGATGGGAAACTCTCGGAATAGCAATGTCATGGGCAGTGAAAGATACATATAGCAGACCGGAGCAATCCATTCCTCGTTTGGTCGTGCCACCATATTTATAGCGGACACCAGAATACCCTAAGGCTGTTTCAATGATCTCTGCAGCTTTGCCTAATTCTTCGTAGGCGACACTTGATCCATCTTCCTCTGGTAAACCCCCGTTTGATTGAACACCCCGGGATTCGGCTGTCGGATCTTCGCCTGCTTCCACGGTAATAGAAGGGTTTTTGCCGTAGGTTGTTTTCTTTTTGACAACACCGCAACTGTGGAGTTGAGTGATCAAAAGTACACCCCCGACATAGTAAGCGAAATTATATTGGCCTCTCCGACTGATGAGCATAAAATTAAGAATTTTCAATGATCAACCCGGCAGCCCGCTCGCTGGCACCGCTTGATCCTAGTCTTTGTTCCAGCAAATTATAGGCCGTTTTTTGCAATTCCCTTTCAGTTCCGTATAAAATTTTCTTTAGCTCTGTCTCGATATTTCGGCTTGTAAGCTCATTTTGGATGAGTTCTTTCACCACTTCTTTATCCATGATCAGGTTTACCAGGGATATATAATCGAGGGTGATCAAGCGTTTCGCGATCTGATAGGAAAACCAACTTCCTTTATAACACACAACTTGAGGTACTTTAAAGAGTGCGGTTTCCAGGGTGGCGGTACCACTGGTAACCAATGCCGCATGGGCCTGGCCTAAGAGGGAATAGGTGTCATTGCGAATGATCGTAACTGGGGTTGTCGAAAAAAAGGACCGATAAAATTCAGAATCAATATTCGGTGCGCCTGCTAGTACAAATTGATATTCAGGAAAAGAGGCAACAGCTGATAACATCACAGGAAGTACTTTTCGGATCTCTTGTTTCCGACTTCCAGGGAGCAGGGCGATGATCTCTTTATGTGGCATAAGATCATGTGAAGAAAAAAATTGCTCTTTTGATACTGGCTTTATGCGTTGGATGGCATCTAACAAAGGGTGCCCTACATAATTCACTTCAAAACCATGCGAAGCATAAAACGCCTGCTCGAAGGGGAGGATCACATACATATGATCAATATATTTTTTGATCTTTTCTATGCGATTGGCCCTTGATGCCCAAAGCTGAGGTGAAATATAATAATGAGTTTTATATCCTTTGGGTTTTGCCCATTGCGCAATTCTAAGGTTGAATCCGGAATAATCAATGAATATCAGGGCATCGGGCTGAAAGGCTTCAATGTCTTCTTTGCACATACGAATATTCCCAGCGATCGTACGCAGATTTAGCAGGACCTCAAGAAAGCCCATAAAGGCTGTTTCTTTAATATGCCTGACAAGCGTGGCCCCGGCTTCTTCCATTTGATCTCCACCCCAAGCTCGAAACTGCGCATCCGGATCCTTGGATTTCAAGGCACGGATCAGATTAGATCCGTGTAAGTCGCCTGAGGCTTCCCCGGAAATTAGGTAATATTTCATCAGAATATTTTAAAGAAAAGTACGACCAGTGCCGTGATCAAGGTTGCGATCAATACGCCTTTGGCCCTATCATCGCGCCTGATCTTTAAAAACCCGAAAAATGCCACAAGGTTTAATATAGCTCCTAAGGCTAAAAGACTCCCCAAAGAATCTTGTTCCACAGCTGCCCGAAAAGCCTCTGGAATGGCAAGATCGACAAAGAAAAATATATATAAAATGGTTCCGATCGCATTGGCAATAAAGCCCACAACAAGGCCTATCAATATTTCTTTATTCCTGTTCATGAATGTTCCATTGGTTTAAATCGTCTATAGCGTGATGAGCAGTCAGGTCGAATTGTGTGGGAACTACACTGATATAGCCATTTGCCAGGGCCCATTCATCTGTATCTTTTCCCTTGTCCAGTAATTCAAATTCGCCGGTCAGCCAATAATAATCTTTTCCCATTGGGCTGATGCGTTTGTCGAACTTTTCCTTCCAGTTTGCACGGGCTTGCCTGCATATCCGGATCCCTTTCGGACTTTCATTTTCGGTCTTGGGAATATTGACATTGAGCACTACCCCCTTAGGGATCTTATGCAAGAGGGCCTGGCTTACGATCTGCTTCACATAGCTTGATGCCAATTCAAAATTGGCTTCCCACGAATAGTCACACAAGGAAAAGCCAATGGCCGGAATACCTTCGATACCTGCTTCGATAGCGGCACTCATGGTGCCCGAATAGATCACATTGATAGACGAATTAGATCCGTGGTTGATCCCACTGACACAGAGATCAGGAGTTCTGGGAAGCAATTCCTGAAGGGCTAATTTTACACAATCGGCCGGGGTTCCACTGCAGCTGTATTCTTCATTGGCCCCATGCATTTTATCGATAACTACACGTTCTGTATGCAAGGTGCTGTCCAGGGTGATGGCGTGTCCCATTCCGGATTGTGGACTATCCGGTGCAACTACGATCACATCCCCAATTTCCTTCATAAAACGAACAAGTGCACGTAATCCCGGAGCGGTAATTCCATCATCGTTCGTAACGAGGATAAGGGGTTTTGTCATAAGGAATACTTTATTGTACAAAAATACGTTTTTAAAGAAGATATTTTTTTGTTGGGGTTTAACAAAAAATTAGCTGCCAGGTTCAGTTCTGGCATAGTTTTTTCAATATCTTAGGGAATTAACTATCTTTAAATAGGTCACGATCCCCCAAATAATGGAAAGATTACGGGAAGATGAAACTTAATAACACATTCATGAAAAAGAATTTAGTGCTGGCATTCCTTGTAATTCTGATTGCAGTAGCCTCTTGTAGTTTTACCAATAAATCTTTTGAAAATGATGACAAGGACAAGCTCCTGCTTGACCTGATCACTTATGTTCTGGAAAGGGGTCATTATGAACCCAAGGATATCGACGATGATTTTTCGGTAAGCGTATTTGAAGATTTTATCAATGTTATCGATCCTACGAAACGATATTTCCTTGAAGAGGACATAATGGAATTTGAACAATACAAATTTCAGATCGATGACGAGATAAAAAATACCGAGATCGGATTTTTTAGCCAGGTATACGACCGACTTATGCTTCGTATGGATGAGGCACAAGAACTTTATAAGGAAGTGTTAGAACAACCTTTTGACTATTCTAAAGAGGAAGTGATCGACATTAACTACAACGAACAGTCCTATGCTAAGAGTGGGGATGAACTAAAAGAACGCTGGAGGAAGCAATTAAAATATGCGACGATCGGAACCTATGACGGAAAGTTAAAAAATGATATACAGAAGAAGGAAGAAGATGCCTCATACGAGCTAAAATCTGATATTGAAATTGAGATAGAATCCAGAGAAGTCACCCTGAATACCCTGAATGAGTTTTTTGATTTTGTCGGAGATCTCGAACGCAAAGATTGGTTTGTCCAATACATCAATACGATAGTAGATGAATTTGATCCTCACACATACTACTTTGCACCAAGCGACAGGGATCGATTCAATATAGGAATGTCCGGTAAATTTGAAGGTATCGGTGCCCGGCTGCAAAAGAAGCCAGAAGGCGCCAAGATCGTGGAGATCATTTCGGGAGGCCCGGTATGGCGTGAACAGAAATTGGAAGTGGGAGATGAGATCATCAAAGTTGCACAAGATGGCGGTCCTGCTGTAGATATAGTGGGTATGCGCTTAGATGATGCCATTCAATTGATCAAAGGACCAAAAGGTACTGTGGTAGATCTAACGGTACGCAGAGTTGATGGGACAGTCGAAGAAGTTTCGATTACCCGCGATGTTGTTGTTTTGGAAGAATCCTATGCCAAATCGGCAACTGTCATAAAAGGTGACAAAAAATACGGCCTTATCAATCTTCCAAAATTCTATGTGGATTTTGAAGATTACACAGAGCGTAATGCCGCAACCGATGTGGCTAAAGAAGTAGACAGATTAAAGGAAGAGGGCATGGAAGGCCTCGTTCTTGACCTGCGGGATAACGGAGGCGGTTCTCTTAAGACCGTAGTGGAAATGGCCGGCTTGTTTATTAAGGAAGGCCCCATTGTTCAAGTACGGTCTTCTGGAAGTGACCGTGACGTTTATGAAGATAAAGATGAACGTATTCAGTGGGATGGACCGCTGGTGATCTTAGTCAATG
>JAHHLF010000367.1 GCA_018679315.1 Bacteroidia bacterium
AGTTCGGGTTCTGCCGTAGCAGTTTCTGCCAATTTAACCATACTAGCTATAGGTACCGAAACCAACGGTTCCATCGTTTGCCCATCTACCGCCAATGGCATTGTGGGCATTAAACCAACGGTAGGCTTATTAAGTCGATCAGGGATCATCCCCATTTCTTTTACCCAGGATACCCCAGGACCTATGGCCAGAACCCTTCGGGATGCTGCTATTTGTCTGGGTGCACTAACCGGCATCGACTCCACAGATAGTAAAACACTTGCAAGCGAAGGCAGGGCTCATACAGATTACACGCAATTCCTCAATTCAGAAGGACTTAGCGGAAAACGCATTGGTTGGTATAAACGACCGGAAGGCAGGCATTTTAAGGTAGATTCTCTTATGAGTCGGGCTGTTGAAAAGATCAAAGCCCTGGGAGCTGAGATCATTGAGATTGAAACGATCACCGAACCGGAAGTAGGCCGGAATTCCTTTCAGATCATGCTGTTTGAATACAAGGATGGGTTAAATGCTTATTTTGAATCCCTTGGGCCCAATGCCTCGATTAAAAGTGTGGAAGAACTGATCGCATTCAATCAGAAGGATTCGATCGAATTGCAGTACTACAATCAGCGCTATTTGGAAATGGCTCAGGAAAAAGAAGATCTCAATTCGTCTGAATATCAGGAGGCCCTCGCCCAAATGCTGAAAGGTGCCCGGGAAGAAGGCATCGATCGAGTCATGGACGAACATCAATTGGATGCGATCATCGCTCCAACCGGTTCTCCGGCCTGGAAAACGGATTGGACCAATGGAGATAGTTTTCACGTAGGCAGCTCCTCCCCGGCAGCACGTGCTGGATATCCCAATATTACTGTGCCGATGGGAGATGTGGATGGCTTACCAGTGGGTATTTCTTTTTTTGGCCGGGCCTGGAGTGAACCCGTATTGATCGAGGCGGCTTACGCCTATGAGCAAGCAACACATTTTCGGCTAGTCCCTGAATTCAGGACGCATGGAACCGTAAAGGATTGATTTCCGATGATGGGATTCGTAAAAAAGCATTTTATATACTTCAGAATTATTATCTGGCCAAAAAAGTGCGTCCATAAACCAATTATGTTGCTCTTAAACCTTGGTAAATAGGGCAACTTGCCTTTTTCTATCACTTTATAACATCTTACACCTTAATACGTTATAACCTAGGACACTATATGGTATGAATAAACCTAATACCAAAAAAGCCAACGATCATGAAAACTCATGTCAACCGCCTACTTGTGTCCGTCCTTGCCGGATTACTTTTCGTTTCCTGCGCTTCGACTAATGAACTGACCATACCGGTCACCCAACCCGCAACAGTTTTCCTGCCAAGTTCCATTCAGAATGTCGGAATTGTAGACCGCAGCCTTCCATCGGATAGAAACCGAACTGCGGATGAGATCGATAAGATCTTATCTATAGAAGGCAAAAATCTCGATAAGGATGCCGCCCAAAATGCCATCATGGCTTTGAATGAAGAACTTTTGGCAACTGAACGCTTTGAAGGGGTCCAACATTTAGAAGAGGTGCGTTTGCGCAGTCCGGGTATGGGAGTTCATCCAGCCCCTTTAGACTGGGAACAAGTGAATGAGATCTGTGAAACATACGGCATAGATGCCTTATTTACATTGTCATTTTTTGATACGGACACTAATGTAGATTATCAAACAGCCCCGGTTACTATTAAAGGGCCTTTTGGGACTGAAATTCCCGCTATTGAACACAGGGCCCAGGTGTCTACCTTGATCAAAACCGGATGGAGGATCTATGATCCACAACAGAAAATAATACGAGATGAGTGCGTTGAATACAATACAGCCAACTCCCGAGGTGTAGGTATTAATCCGGTACGAGCAGTTGAGGCTATTGTCAACAGAAAAGAAGCCGTACTCCAAATAAGCCAGAATCTGGGTCAGCGTTATGCTTCCCGACTTTTTCCTTATCACACCCGCGTAAGGCGTGACTATTTCGTAAGGGGCTCAGATAATTTTAAGAAGGGAATGCGACTAGCCAGAACGGGATATTGGCAACGCGCTGCTGAATTGTGGGAAGCTGAAGTAGGCAATTCAAAAGACAAAGTAGCCGGAAGGGCCTGCTATAATATGGCCATTATCAATGAGATCAATGGGAATCTTGATGAAGCCGTAGAATGGGCATCAAGGTCCTATTCCGAATACAAGATCCGCCGAGGCTGGGACTATGTAAATATCCTGGAACGCCGAATACGATCCGAACAACGATTACAATATCAAATGGAGGATCAATCCAAAAAGATAAGCCTCGACCATAAGGAGGATTAAAAAGTAGAAGAGCCGCATGACAAAACATCATGCGGTTTTTTCTTGTGATCTGATAAGGCTAAACTTAGTATTTTTCAGCTTACACATCCACGACCAACTTATACCCTACCCCTCGAATATTGACGATCTTAACTTTGGAATCGAATTCCAGTTTTTTCCGAAGTTTTGAAATAAAGACATCCAGAGTCCGACCCACATAATCGCCTTCATCTCCCCAAACCCGGTTTAAGATCCGTTCGCGTTCCACAGTGTTATTT
Source organism: Bacteroidia bacterium (assembly GCA_018679315.1). Lineage (GTDB taxonomy): Bacteria > Bacteroidota > Bacteroidia > Flavobacteriales > Flavobacteriaceae > HDS-28. The sequence goes on from JAHHLF010000367.1 coordinate 2,579, forward strand.
GCCTCGTTGTACAGTAAAAGCAAGAGATCGGCCTCTTTACTAGTGAGCTCAATACGCTGTTCTTGAATTAGAAGCTCGGTATTCCGCTTGTCGAATTGGTATTCCCCCAAAGAGATCAGGTTTGGGTCTAAAGCTGGTCTTCGTCTTCGCCTCCAATAGATAAAGGACATTAGGCCTGCAAGTAACGCTAATACACCAACAACAACAGGCGTATAGGATGTCTTATTTTCAGATTGCCCTGATGGATCGGGAGAGTCAGAAAGTAGTGCAGCATCATTTCCCTCTTCCAGGATCGAAAATAACAAACTGTAGCATCCCTTTTCCTGGATCCTGGATCCGCAGGGTACAATATCAGATTGGGCGGTTTCATCCATTTTAAAACTATAGACCACCTCCCCGCTATCACATTCCACGACCTCAACAATATAGCTTTTAGCTAAATCTGTTTCCTTTGCTACCCGGTCTATAGTTGCGACCAATTCTTCGGGGACAAATGCAAATTCTCCTTCAAATTGGATCCGATATCGATCCCCTTCCTTATGAACAGGCAATAACCTGGATGTACTGTCTTGTGAACTGAGCAAGACCTGATGCCCGATCATCCGAAGCGATACTGTCTTCTGACTTTCAGCCGTAGGATCCTGTGCATGACCAATAGAAACTAGCAGCAGTAGCAGGATAAGTAAGCAGGATGTAATCGGAAAGCGTCTTAAACCCATGCTACAAAACTATCTAAATCCCGGTCCTTTTAATTTGATTTACAAAGAATTTACATCATTTTACATTTGGTTAATACAGGAAAGGTGCCATTGCCGTTACATTTGAGAGAAATAAATCATAAATTAACAGATATGAAAAAGCGCATCCTTCTATTATCCATCTTCCTGGTTGCATTGCTTGTGGCAGCTTTTACCTATAAAAATACTAGCGTTCCAACTACCGAATCACAAGATATAGTCAGCGCTGAAGAATTGGCTTCTGAAGAGAAATCAACCGAATGGGTTGTGGAAAAAAAGGATCCGGTGATCATGTTCGACATGGGTCCGAGGTTTCAGGGCATCAAAAAATCGGAGCTGGTTAAGGCGACATCCTTTGAGGATTTTATCGGTAAAAAACATGCCAATCGTATTCTTTCCTATAAATCGTTAAGTGTCATTGAGCTCGATGATGACAAGCAGACAGACAGGAAAATTACCACCAATAGCGGAGAACTTACTGAAGCACAACGTGATCACTTGCAGGCGGCGGGTCTATCTACCAATATCCTGATCTGGGCAGAGTATACAGAAAAGTGGGAAGATACAGGGTTAGTGGAAGAAAGCTACTGGACACCTCATTTAACTGTAGTTCCGGAAAAGCAAGCCGCATATTTAGAAGGAGAAGCAGCCTTCCTCGCCTACCTGGAAGAGAACATACCAGAATTCACCAACTTTGTTCGCAGAGAGCAACTACAACCCGGTAGGATCTATTTGACGGTGGGCAAGGCGGGTACGATTACCCATGTTGATCTGCAGGCTAGTTCCGGCATACCTCAGATGGATGAAAAACTGGTGAAGCTCATTTACGAAACACCGGGCAAGTGGACACCAGCCGAAGATACAAATGGGGAAAAAGTAGAGCAACTGTTGGTAGTTTTCTTTGGTACGATGGGATGTTAATC
>JAHHLF010000301.1 GCA_018679315.1 Bacteroidia bacterium
CATTTAATCACATATTCCTTATGAGTGTATTGGTAAACAAAGATTCCAGGATCATCGTTCAAGGTTTTACAGGTAGTGAAGGTACTTTTCACTCCGAACAAATGATAGAATACGGCACCCAGATCGTAGGTGGCGTTACGCCGGGAAAAGGCGGGCAGACTCACCTTGGAAAACCTGTTTTCAATACGGTCGCTGATGCGGTTAAAGAAGTAGGCGCCGATACCTCTATCATTTTTGTACCTCCTGCTTTCGCAGCTGATGCCATTATGGAATCGGCTAATGCAGGGATCAAAGTGATCATTACGATAACAGAAGGTATCCCTGTAGCTGATATGGTAAAGGTTTATGAATATGTAAAGCGTTCAGGCGACTGCACCTTGGTGGGTCCTAATTGTCCTGGTGTAATTACACCGGGTGAGGCCAAAGTGGGTATTATGCCTGGATTTGTCTTTAAAAAAGGTTCCGTAGGCTTGGTTTCCAAATCAGGGACCCTGACCTATGAAGCCGCCGATCAGGTTGTGCGACAGGGATTGGGCATAACAACTGCAATTGGAATTGGAGGCGACCCAATCATTGGTACGACAACCAGGGAGGCAGTGGAACTGCTTATCAATGACCCGGAAACGGAATGTGTTGTAATGATCGGTGAAATTGGAGGGCAACTGGAAGCAGATGCTGCAGAATGGTACAAGAATAGCGGAAGTGCCAAACCCATCGTTGGTTTTATAGCTGGAGAAACAGCACCAGCAGGGCGGACTATGGGTCATGCAGGAGCCATTGTAGGTGGCAGCGACGATACGGCCCAGGCAAAAAAGAGGATCATGCGGGAATGCGGCATCCATGTGGTGGATTCACCTGCAGAGATCGGTAAGAAGGTAAAAGAAGTCATGCCGTAGTATCCGTAAAAAGTAAATGAATATCCCGTTTTTAACGGGATTTTTTTATTTCTTGAAGTATCTTTGATCAACACCTAAATACAGCATTATATGAAGATCTTGGAAGGCAAAACTGCTATTATCACCGGAGCAAGTCGCGGCATTGGAAAAGGAATAGCTAAGGTATTCGCGGCCCATGGCTGTGATGTAGCTTTTACCTATAGCTCAAGCGAAGGCCCGGCAAAAGAACTGGAGAAGGAATTAATCGATTTAGGTGTTAAAGCCAAGGCTTATAAAAGCAACGCAGCCAATTTTGAAGATGCTGAAAAACTGGTAAGCCAGGTCCTGGAAGATTTTGAGAAAGTAGATGTGCTTATCAATAATGCCGGGATCACAAAAGACAATTTGTTGATGCGTATGTCTGAGGAAGATTTTGATACGGTCGTTGATGTGAATCTTAAATCGGTTTTCAATATGACCAAGGCCATACAACGCAGCTTCTTGAAACAAAGGAGTGGTTCTATAATCAATATGAGCAGCGTGGTGGGTGTCAAAGGAAATGCAGGCCAAGCTAATTATGCAGCTTCCAAGGCAGGAATGATCGGGTTTACCAAATCCATTGCTTTGGAATTAGGCTCCCGGAATATCCGTTGCAATGCCATTGCTCCCGGTTTCATCGAAACAGAAATGACAGAGAAATTAGATGAGAAGACTGTTGAAGGCTGGAGGGCTGCTATTCCCCTAAAGCGAGGAGGCTCTACAGAAGACGTTGCCAATGCATGCCTTTTTCTCGCTTCAGACCTCTCTGCTTATATAACCGGACAAGTATTGCACGTAGACGGCGGAATGCTAACTTAAATTCCCCGGATTTTTTGATGCCTTTCACAGGCCATTTTTATAACGATTAATTAGTACATGCCTGGACCGATCTTCATATTGATACTCCTGGGTGCTATTCTAGCATTCATCCTGGCATGGTGGCATTATCTTTCAAAACCCAGACGCAATTCTCCTTTATTCAGAGGGCTAGCTTTGTTGCGCTTCCTAAGCATCTTTGGGCTTGTACTACTTCTTGTCAACCCAAAATTCACCAAGACAACTTATAATCTGGAAAAAGCGTTGCTTACCATTTTAGTGGATAATTCTTCCTCAATGGTTGTTTCCGATTCTGCTGATACTTTTAGAGAATTAACCAATCGTTTGATGCAAAACCAGGCGCTACAGGATCGATTTACTATTAATACCATGACATTTGGAGAGGAGATGAAACCTTTTGATTCCCTTTCTTTTACAGATCAGGCAACCAATATCTCACGACCCTTGCAGAGCTTAAAAGACGTATCAATCGGTAATAACACCATCACCATATTGATCAGTGATGGGAATCAGACCTTGGGGGAGGACTATGAATTTATAACGCATAAACCTGAACAACGGATATTTCCCATGGTTGCCGGAGATACAACGACCTATGAAGACCTGAGACTGGATCGGGTAAACATGAATAATTACGCCTACCTCAAAAACACCTTTCCTATAGAAGTATTTGCCTCCTATAGCGGTACTGGTAGCCGTACTTCCGTCCTCAGGATTCAAATGGACGGACAGACTCGGTTTCAACGGAACATTACATTCACCAATGAGTCGGATGCTATTCAGGTTACTGCAGAACTGGAAGCCCAAACAACGGGATTACAAGATGTAAGAGTTAGTCTTTCAGCATTTGAAAATGAGCGTAATGTATACAATAATAGTCGGCAATTAAGCCTCGAAGTTATTGATGAGAAAACAAAAATTGCCATTGTTTCTTCCCTTGTTCACCCGGATCTTGGTAGCTTAAAAACTGCCATAGAGCAAAATGAACAGCGAGAAGTTCAGATCGTAGCTCCAACGGCTGCAAAAAATACATGGGAGGATGCAGATCTGATGATCCTCTACCAACCAGATAGGGCATTCAGCCCTTTTTATGACGTCGTAAAAAAAGAAGGAATAAGTACGTTGACGATAATTGGACCCAGGACAGACTGGGCATTTATCAACGCTGTTCAATCTACGTATTCAATAAGTTCTTATGGCCAGGCCGAAGAGATTTTCCCTGAATTAAATGGAAGTTTTTCTTTTTTTGACACTTCTTCATTGGATATCACAGACTTTCCCCCGCTGGATTTTGAATTAGGTGAGATAAATATTCTAGCAGAATATGAATCGGTATTCGATCAAAAAGTCAAAGGAGTAGTGCTAGAAGAACCGATGATGGTTATGATACGAGGCAATGAGCGTAATGAGGCGGTTCTTTTTGGAGAGAATAGCTGGAAATGGCGAATTCAATCTTTCCGGAACGAAGGGAATTTTACATCATATGATGCCTATATAGCTCAGGTGATACGCTTCCTAGATCTTAAAAAGAGGACAAACCGACTCACCCTGGAATACGAAAAAAGTTATGAAGGGGTTCAGGGAGCAGAAGTAGTGGCTCGCTATTTTAACGAGACCATGGCATTTGATGGAAATGCATCTTTACAATTGTTTATTAAAACTACAGAAGAAACTTCGTATCGGGAATTTCCAATGCTGCTGCGGAATGGATTTTACGGACTCAGTATTAATGACTTTCCCGCTGGCAATTATGAATTTACCGTTCGTGTTGAAGGTACAGATATTGCGCGATCGGGTAGTTTTAAAATATTGGATTTTGAAGTTGAAAAGCAACTGATCTCTAGTAATTACAAAAAGTTGGAGCGCTTGGCGATAGCCTCAGGCGGGAGCCTTTTTTACATGGACCAGGTAGATAAATTGATCGATGATCTATCAAGTAGAAATGAATTTTTGCCCGTCCAGAAAAGCAATCAAAATGTCGTATCTTTAATAGATTTTAGAATACTGCTGGCAGCCATTGCACTTTGTCTTGCCGCAGAATGGTTTCTGAGGAAATATAACGGATTAATTTAAAATTTTTAACTCATGGATAAACTTCCAAAAATAGCCTTACCGGCTGTATTTATTATATTATTATTAGTGATCATCATATCCAAATCGGCTGTGGTGATTGGTTCCGGAGAGGCCGGAGTATTGTATAAAACCCTTGGGGATGGTGTTGTAACAGATAAGCCCCCACTGAGTGAAGGTTTTCATATCGTCGCTCCCTGGAACAAAGTATTTATTTATGAAGTACGTAGGATGGAGATCTTTGAAAAAATGAAAGTCCTTTCTTCAAATGGCCTGGATATTCAATTAGATGCCTCGGCCTGGTACATGCCTGAATACGATCAACTGGGATTTTTGCACCAACGGATCGGAGAAAACTATGTGCAGCGTATTTTATTACCGACCATTCGATCAGCTGCCAGAAGCGTCGTAGGTAGATATACACCGGAACAATTGTATTCTTCTAAACGTGACGCCATTCAGGCCGAAATATTTGAGGAAACTAAAAAAATCGTCAGCAATCAATATATCGTTCTGGACGACATCCTGGTACGTGACGTAACCCTTCCACCTACGATCAAGGATGCGATCGAACGCAAGCTAAGACAGGAACAGGAGTCCCTGGAGTATGAATTCCGACTTGAAAAAGCGGACAAGGAGGCACAAAGACAAGTCATTGAAGCTCAGGGAAAAGCCGATGCCAATCGTATCTTAAGCGCATCCTTAACAGACAAGATCTTACAGGACAAAGGGATAGAGGCAACCTTAATGCTTGCACAATCCCCGAATGCTAAGGTAGTTGTTGTTGGATCTGGTGACGCAGGCCTGCCTTTGATATTGGGAAATAATTAAACACAATTTTTGCGGAACTAAAATAAATTTTATTTTTATAGCCTGATGAACAAGAAGCACACACATCTTCATTTTGACCCTGGCGCTCAAGCGAGGTAGGAATGTATTGTGTGTAGCTACATAGACAAACCCGTTTGAGCGATCAGACGGGTTTGTTTTTTATACTCGTCTTGTCATTACAAATCAATAGAAGAATGAAAACTTTAAAAATTGCTGTACAGAAATCCGGACGACTCAATGAAGAATCGCTGCGACTTCTAAAGGATGCGGGGATTTCCATAGACAATGGGAAAGACCAGTTAAAGGCCAAAGCTCGAAATTTTCCATTGGAAGTATTCTTCCTGAGGAATAGTGATATCCCGCAATATTTGCGGGACGGCGTAGTGGACTTGGCTATCGTCGGCGAAAATCTTTTAGAAGAAAATGGAGAGGGGATAGTCCGATTAGTAAAATTGGGATTCTCAAAATGCCGGGTTTCACTGGCCGTACCTAAATCCTTTGATTACACTTCCATAGCAGATCTGCAGGGGAAACGAATTGCTACCTCATACCCTGTAACAGTGTCCAATTTCCTCGAAGAAAAAGGTGTTCAGGCAGAATTGCACACAATCAATGGATCTGTAGAGATAGCGCCAAACATTGGCCTTGCGGACGCCATTTGTGATATTGTTTCAAGTGGCAGCACACTTTTTAAGAACAACTTAAAAGAAGTTGATGTTATCCTGAAGAGTGAGGCTGTCATCGCCTGTGCCTCTAATGGCAGCTCCCATAACAGTTCTACACAAGATCAGTTTCTATTTCGGATCAATGCTGTCTTACAGGCGCGACAATTCAAATATGTATTGATGAACGTTCCTAATGAGAAGCTAGACGCTATTACCAAACTCTTGCCCGGCATGCGCAGCCCTACTGTATTACCCCTAGCAGAACAAGGCTGGAGTTCAGTACATACGGTCATTAAAAAGGAAAGCTTTTGGGAAGTCATAGATGAACTCAGAACAGCCGGAGCTGAAGGGATTCTGGTATGTCCAATTGAAAAAATGGTCCTATGAAAACGATACGCGAGCCTTCAAAAGATACCTGGGCATCGCTCTGCACGCGAGGCACAAAACCGATGAAGGATTTGGAACCTATGGTACGCGAAGTATTTAATGCTATTGCAGAGGAAGGTGATGAAGCCTTACGCCACTATACGCGTAAGTTTGATAATGTGGAAGTAAGCGATCTCAAAGTAAGCGCCGATGAGTTGAGTTCTGCGGAAGATCAGGTATCGGAAGAACTAAAAAGCGCCATTTCCCTGGCAAAAGAAAATATATATGCCTTTCACAAAGTCCAAAAAGTAGAAGGTGCCCATGTTGAAACCATGCCGGGCGTCAGTTGCTGGCAGACCTTTCAACCGATTGAGAAAATTGGATTGTACATACCGGGTGGCACAGCCCCTTTGTTTTCAACCTTATTGATGCTCGCCATTCCTGCTGCTATTGCCGGCTGCCAGGAGATTCGTATATGCACTCCCCCCGGCAAGGATGGAAAGATCGACCCTGTGGTGCTGTATGCTGCGAAATTATGTGGTATAAATTCAATTTATAAAGTAGGAGGGATCCAGGCCATCGGAGCGATGACCTATGGTACAAAAACAATACCTGCAGTCTATAAAATTTTTGGCCCGGGGAATCAGTATGTAACCGCAGCGAAAAATTATGCTACCCAATTAGGTGTTGCTATAGATATGCCTGCAGGCCCTAGTGAACTTATGATAATAGCTGATGATTCGGCCAATCCGGAATTCATAGCAGCTGATCTGCTGAGTCAGGCCGAACACGGACCGGATAGCCAGGTGATATTGCTAACGCCTTCCCAAAATATCATCGAGAGGGTAAAATCAATAGTTTCAGAACAATTGGAAAACATTCCCAGGAAAGAAGTGGCATCACAAGCCTTGCAACATAGTCGGGCTGTTTTGTTTACCGATAAGGAACAAATAGCTGAGTTTATGAACGAATATGCTCCTGAGCATCTTATTATCAACACCCAGGAGGATACATTTTATAAAGACCGGGTACGGAATGCAGGTTCTGTATTTCTTGGGCCTTATACGCCTGAAAGCGCCGGAGATTATGCGTCTGGAACAAATCACACACTGCCAACTAATGGCTATGCAAAACAGTTTAGCGGGGTGACAGTCCAGGCTTTCCTTAAGAGCATTACATTTCAAGAAATAACGCCCAAAGGGCTGGAAGCTATTGGGCCGATCATTGAAACTATGGCAGCAGCTGAAAAGCTGGAAGGGCATAAGAATGCTGTAAGCGTGCGTCTAGATGCCATCAAAAAAAGCAAAGAATGAAGTCGGGTTTTGACATTCAAAAATGGGCCAGGCCCTCCGTACTGGGATTAAAACCCTATGCCTCTGCACGTGATGAATTCAAGTCCCAGGCAGGCGATATGGTATTTTTAGATGCTAATGAGAATCCGTTTGAAACTCTTGTAAATAGGTATCCGGACCCAAATCAAACTGGGCTTAAGGCATTACTTTCCGAATTACAGGGAATACCCGTGGAACACATATTCCTCGGCAATGGTAGTGATGAGATCCTGGACCTGCTCTTTCGGGCATTTTGTGAGCCGGGAGCAGATGCCATACTTACCATGCCGCCCACTTTCGGCATGTACAAGGTGCTGGCTGGGCTCAACCAGGTTGAAAATATTGAGGTGCCACTGACACCTGATTTTGAGATCGATGTGGAGGAGGTACTGGCAGTCATTCCTTCTCATTGCAAAATGATCATGTTCTGTTCCCCGAACAACCCGACAGGGAACAGTTTCAGTCCTGAATCCATTCGCGCACTTTTGGATTCTTATCAAGGCCTGGTAGTTATTGACGAGGCCTATATCGATTTCTCCCCACAGGATAGTTGGCTGTCTCAATTACCCCATTATCCCAATTTGCTTGTTACCCAAACATTGTCTAAAGCTTATGGGCAGGCAGGAATTCGATTGGGTATCGCCTATGCAGATCCGCAGATCATAGAGCTGCTGCACAAGATCAAACTGCCTTATAATGTGAATGTGTTGACGCAACAGTGGGCTATAGAGCGGTTAGAGCAAGCAGATCAAATTGCAGCTGAAATAAAGAACATTGTGTCTGAAAAGGAAAACTTATATGGTGTTCTTAAGACTATTCCATGGGTAGAAGAAATATTTACTTCAGATGCTAATTTCATTCTGATTCGTGTAGATGACGGAGATAAACGATACCATCAACTTATTAAAAATGGGATCGTTGTTCGCAATCGCTCCTCGCAGAGGCATTGTGAGAATACCCTGAGGATCACCATCGGCACTCCCGAAGAAAACCAAATGTTGAAAAAGATAGTAACAGAGATACAATGAAACCAAAAAAAGTCTTGTTTATCGATAGAGACGGCACCCTGATTTCAGAGGCGCCTGATGAACAAATAGATACGATCAATAAAATGCAGTTCTACCCCGGGGTTTTTACCTATTTGGGCAAGATCGCACGTGAAATGGACTATGAGCTGGTTATGGTTACGAACCAGGACGGTTTGGGTACAGATGCCTTTCCGGAGGCCGATTTTTGGCCCATCCAGAATTTTATTATTGATGCTTTGGCCAATGAAGGGATCTCATTTGAAGCCATTCATATGGACCGAACTTTCCCGGAGGAAGGTGCAGACACCCGTAAGCCCGGCGTAGGCCTTTTGCAAGAGTATTTTAGCAAGGCCTATGACCTGGAAAATTCTTTTGTCATTGGCGATCGTTTAACCGATATGGAATTAGCCTTAAATCTCGGGGCTTCGGGGATCTTTATCAATTCTGCAGCCGCCTTGGGTGAAGGGGAAATTAAAAGCGATGCCACAAAGATCAGGGAGAAGATCGCGCTAACCACCGATAGTTGGGAAGAAGTATATGCATACTTAAGAACTAAAGATCGGATCGCCGAAGTCAACAGAAAGACAGCAGAGACGGATGTGTTTATCCGGATCAACCCGGATGGCAGCGGTAAAAGTTCAATCAACACAGGAATTGCCTTTTTTGACCACATGTTGGAACAGTTGTCAAAACATGGAAATTTGGATCTTGATATCCAGGTTAAGGGCGATCTGGAAGTAGATGAGCACCACACTATTGAAGATACGGCTATCGCCTTAGGTGAGGCCCTGAATGCTGCCATCGGGAACAAGATCGGTATGGAACGATACGGTTTTTCCCTTCCCATGGATGATTGCCTGGCACAGGTTGCGATAGATTTTGGCGGGCGAAGCTGGTTGGTTTGGGAAGCCGATTTTCAAAGGGAAATGATCGGTCAAATGCCAACAGAAATGTTTATGCATTTCTTTAAGTCACTTTCCGATGGCGCTCGCGCCAATATCAACATAAAGGCAGAGGGAACGAATGATGACCATAAGATAGAAGC
>JAHHLF010000179.1 GCA_018679315.1 Bacteroidia bacterium
GCCCCAATGCATGGGCCCCCAAATGATATCATCCGGATAATACTCATAGAATAAATGATACACCCCCTGGTGATGTACGAGTCCGTTCGGGTCATTCATCCATTTTTCAGGCGGACTAAAATGAAACTGAGGCCTGTACTCTTCTGAATAATAAGCACTGGCAGCTGTAGCCTTATTTGTGTCAACAGCTTCTTTCTCCCAAGCCCGTTTACATGAACTTGTAACAAAGAGTAGAATGAATAAAATGGGTAAAACAAATCGCATTTATTTAGATTTAGTTTATAAAAATAGGGGAATATATTTATTTGTTTAGTAGTCCTTTCTGGGCCTCTGAATGTTGGCAAAACACTATCTTTATACACATGAAATCCCTGAGACGAGTAAATTCTTTAGGCCTGTTATTACCAGTTTGGTTCGGGATGCTGAGTGCTTGTGGGCAACCCAGTATTGAATCGACATTAGAGCGACTCAATCGTGAAAGCGTACCCTATATTTCGGCTGAAGAACTCAATTCTACCACAGGGCAAATCCTGTTGGATACAAGATCTAAGGACGAATATGAGGTAAGTCATTTGCAGGGCGCTAAGTGGGTGGGTTACAAAAAATTTGATATTGACGAAGTGCTTGAAGCCTATCCGGATAAGAACACACCTATGGTCGTCTATTGTTCCGTGGGAGTGCGCTCTGAAAACATCGGTGAGAAACTTCAGAATGCGGGCTATACAGATGTTAAAAATCTATACGGCGGTATTTTTGAATGGAAGAACAAAGACTTTTTGGTTTATACCCCTGAAGGCAATTCAACAGAAAAAGTGCATGTCTACGGCCGAAGATGGGGAAGATTGCTCCACAACGCTGAAAAGATCTACTAACGCAAATCCCCTTTTTTTGACAACCTCCAGAAACCTACTTCTCATATTAACCCGGAATCCGGAATTGGGAAAATGTAAAACGCGTTTGGCTGCCACCATAGGTGATAAGGCTGCCCTGGAAATCTACCAGATCTTATTAGACCATACCGTGCAAGTAACCAAGGACCTGCCATGCGATAAACATGTGTATTATTCAGAAAGGATCATCCCGGAAGATATATGGGATAATGAGCGCTATACTAAAAAACTTCAGCAAGGGGCAGATCTTGGACAGCGAATACAAGGCGCTTTTCAAAACGGGTTTAATGAAGGGTATACAAAAATTGTGGTCATAGGCAGTGATATGTATAATCTTACTAATCAGGATATTATGCGAGCATTTGCCAGCTTGGACGACAATGATGTTGTGCTTGGCCCGGCAAAGGATGGCGGATATTATCTACTCGGTATGAAGCAGCTTCTCCCTGCAGTATTTCATTCCAAAGATTGGGGGACAGATACGGTTTTTGAAGATACGATAAAGGATTTGCAAGGCATGAAAGTTGGCCTCCTGGATGAAAGGAATGATGTGGATCGCTACGAGGATATTCTGGGTATCCCGGTCTTCGAACCATTTTTAATAGATTTGCGCCCATGACCCAGGAACAAATAAACGATTCTGTCGCATTTCTAAAAGATAAAGGTTTTGAGCAACCTGAGATCGGTATCATATTAGGTACCGGACTTGGTAGACTGGTAGATGAAATTGAAGATGCCGTTGAAGCCCATTACCACAACATCCCCTTCTTCCCCCTGGCAACAGTGGAGTTTCACACAGGGAAATTGATCTATGGAACTTTGAGCGGAAAGAAGGTAGTTGTCATGCAGGGCAGATTTCATTTATATGAAGGTTATAACCTTCAGGATATTACTTACTCTGTTCGGGTGATGAGGGAGCTGGGTATCCAAAAGCTATTTATCTCCAATGCTGCTGGTGCAGTGAACCTCAACTTTAAAAAAGGGGATCTGATGCTTATCGATGATCATATAAATATACAGGGAAGTTCTCCTCTGGCCTTTAAAAATGTATCTGACTTTGGAGATCGCTTTGTTGATATGGCTGCTCCCTATGATCAGGAGATGTGCTCCAAAATAGAACAGATCGCTGTTAAAAAAGGGATCACATTACGCAAAGGAGTATACGCCGCAGTAGTAGGTCCACAGCTGGAAACCCGTGCAGAATACCGCATGCTAAAAATTATTGGTGCCGATGCTGTAGGAATGAGTACGGTGCCGGAAGTAATTGTTGCCAATCATTTACGACTACCTGTAATAGCAGTATCTGTGTTAACAGATGAATGCGACCCGGATAACCTGGCAGCCGTTGATATCAAGGAGATCCTGGAAATAGCCGATAAGGCAGAACCAAAAATGATTGAACTTTTTAAAGCACTAATAAAAGATATATGAGCTATCTAGATGCGACTACAGAACTCTATAAGGAAGCAGCCGTTACTCCGGATGTCGGATTGTGCTGTACGACAAATCCGATCTGGCAATTCCCGGGGTTGTCCATCCCGAAGATCATGCAGGAGATGAATTACGGATGCGGAAGCACTGTATCTGCCCAGGATTTGGTCAATGATCCTAAGATCCTCTACGTAGGTGTGGGAGGCGGCATGGAATTATTGCAGTTCTCCTATTTCTCAAGGCAACCAGGCGGAGTGACCGGTGTTGATGTTGTTGATGAAATGCTGGATGCATGCCGGGCGAATTTCAAGATCGCAGAAGAAGAAAATCAGTGGTTCAAAAGCGAATATGTATCCCTGGTTAAAGGAGATGCATTTAACCTTCCAGTGGCGGATGAGAGTATGGACATTGCCGCTCAGAATTGTTTGTTCAATATTTTTAAGGAGGAAGATCTGCGCAAAGCCATCGCGGAGATGTACCGTATCCTTAAACCCCATGGCCGACTCGTAATGAGCGATCCGATATGCGAACAGCCCATGAGCGAGGAATTGAGAAATGATGATAGGTTAAGAGCCCTTTGCCTCAGTGGAAGTATACCTTTAAAACAATATGTGAAAATGTTGACTGATGCCGGATTTGGAACCATTGAGATCCGGGCAAAGAAATCGTACCGCGTACTTACACCAAATCATTATCCAACAGACGAGCTGATCTATATTGAATCTATTGAAATAGCAGCCATCAAAGATCCCATGCCCGAAGATGGCCCTTGTGTCTTCACTGGGAAAACAGCGATTTACTATGGAGATGAGGAATATTTTGACGACCAAAAAGGCCATGTCCTCCTTCAAAATCAACCCATGGCTGTCTGCGATAAAACAGCTGCCATGCTGGCTCAAGCCAGTGACCAGGTTCATATTAGCGAAAGTACGTGGCACTACAACGGAGGCGGCTGCTGTTAAAACTTTTCGTTTAGGTGTAAGTAAAAGGCCATCTTTCCTACCAAGGAAATAGATAAAAATTACCATGATAATACCTGCGTTTCTCAAAGGGCTGATCTGGTCATTACTATTGATTGCCATTGGCGCTTACAATAACTCTGGTATACAACCCGGCGAAGTACAACCCAGGCCCAACCATTTGTTATGGGAAGAAGTACTGACAAAGTATGTCGATGACAGCGGTAATGTAAATTACAAAGTGCTGGCATCAGCACCCGGGCCACTGTTGGGGTATTTAGACCATATGTCTGAAAATCCCCCAGCCTCAACCTGGACCCGGGCAGATAGCCTGGCGTATTATATCAATCTTTACAATGCGGCTACGGTAAAGCTGATCATCGATAATTACCCGGTGAATAGCATTAAAGACATAACAAATCCCTGGCTTAAAAAACGGGTACTGATCGGTGACAAAAAAGTCTCACTGGCGCATATCGAGAATAAGATATTGCGCAAAATGGATGAACCCAGGATTCACTTTGCCATAAATTGTGCTTCTTTCTCCTGTCCCAAACTGATCAACACGGCTTTTACTGCCGATAAAATTGAAGCGCAATTGGCGTCCGTAACAAAAGATTTTATTGCAGATACTACGCGAAACAATATTTCGTCTAATAAGCTGGAATTGTCAAAAATCTTCCAATGGTATAAGGGCGATTTCAAATCAAGTGGAGGATTGCGTATTTTTATAAATGAAAATTCTCCCGTTGATATTGAAAAAGATGCAGAGATCATTTTTCTCAAATATGACTGGTCGTTAAATGAAGCCCGCTGAACCTCCCCATATCAGCATAATAATACCGGTACTTAACGAAGCCGGCAACCTACATTCGCTCAAAACACAACTGGAGGAGCAGGCTCATTCCTATGGATCTTTAGAAATACTACTCATCGATGGCGGAAGCACAGATGATACCCGTTTGATCGCAACGGAATTGGATTTCAAGATTATTTCCTCTCACAAAGGCAGGGCAAAACAGATGAACCGAGGGGCAGCGCTGGCTTCAGCTGACATTCTATATTTTCTACATGCCGATACGCTTCCTTCCAAAAACTTTGATCTTTCAATTCGAGATTCCGTCGCAAGTGGCAATAAAGCCGGTTGTTTTAGGATGCGTTTCGATTCCGAAAGTCCATTTCTAAAGTTCTTTTCCTGGTTTAGCCGGGTAAATCACAGGTTGTGCCGCGGGGGTGATCAGTCGCTGTTTATCGCCAAAGATCTCTTTTACAAATTAGGTGGCTTTGATGAAAGTTACACGGTGTATGAGGATAGCGAATTTATCAACCGTATCTACAAAGAAAGTACGTTTAAAATAATCCCGGAAACTGTAATAACCTCGGCCAGAAAGTACGAAGACAGGGGTGAACTTGCCTTGCAGTATCACTTTGGTGTCATCCACTTAAAAAATTATTTAGGTGCCGGACCGGAGCAATTATATACTTATTACAAAAAGAATATTGAGTCTTACTGATTTGTTTTGTAGTAGGTTTTTATAACCTCCTGCGCCGGTTTATTCTGTGGCGTGAAACGGTTATCCTCAGAACCGCCTGCCGCATCGTGATGTGTAAACCATTTCCACAGAAAGCCACCGGCGAACCAGGGTTCCGACCAAAATTTCTCAAATAATGCCTTTTTTGCATTCACCTGTGCATCCATATTGGCCTGCTCCTCATTCCGATCGACCAACCACGGTTTTTTGGCTGTATAATCCATACTCCTGTAGCCAAATTCTGTGAATATAACAGGTTTGTCATAGGTAGCGGAAAGTTCAGATAATTCCTCTTTCCACCTGTCCCAGCCTTCCGACAATTGTTCTACGCTAGGGGTTTTTTCTTCGGATAATGGAAAATAGGCGTCCACCCCAATATAATCGAGACTAGGCCAAAACGGTGTTCGTGTATATTCATCCCAGTTGGCCGCATAGGTCAGTTTCCCCGGGTAGATGTTTTTGACGTCTACAATTAACTTCTCCCAATACAGCGGACGCTGACTTATAAATTCTTCTAATTCCGTTCCAATACAAAACATCTCTACGCGCATATCTTTTGCGAGCTTCGCAAAAGTCAGAATAAACTCTTTATAAGATCTTTCCAGGATCTGCCACTCACTTTCTGTCTTCATTGCCAGATCCCCGGTAAATTCCCCTCGCCAGATCCAGATCTGTGGTTTAAGCATTACTTTTATTTTATTCCGGTGCAAGAGGCGGATATATTGTTCTGCACCTTCAGCTGTTTCGCCAAACCACTGCCTGTCTGTATTAAAAATAATTTCAGGTGAGTTTAAATCCCTAATAAATCCAAAGGGCATTACCGCAGCATAGCCTGCATTTATATCCAAAACAGGCTTCACATGTTTCTGTACGGCCTTATCACGTGAAGCAACAAAGCTCACGCCGTTGATCTTCCCGGCATACTGACTCGCACAGGAGAGCTGAAGTAGAATAATGACAAGTAGGGTGAATCTCTTCATACTAACAAAGATAGCAAGTGCTACAATTTAATTAAAAACGAAAAATTCAACTTATCTTTTAGTTTTTATCTTTAAATGCGACAAAATCAGGAACAAGCCTAGTACATGGAGACTATAATCATTATAGGAAACGGAATTTCAGGGATTACTGCTGCAAGGCATATCCGAAAACTTTCCGACAAGCGCATCATTGTTATTTCAGCTGAAACAGAGCATTTTTTCTCAAGAACAGCCCTGATGTACGTCTATATGGGTCATATGCAATACGAACATATTAAGCCCTACGAAGATTGGTTTTGGGGAAAAAACCGAATTGAGTTAATGCGCGCTTTTGTAACAAAAGTGAATCCAGAAACAAAGGAGATCACGCTGGATAATATCCGAAACCTCAAATATGATAAGCTTATTATTGCTACAGGCTCCAAGCCCAATAAATTTGGATGGCCCGGACAAGATCTCCATGGTGTCCAGGGTTTATATTCCAAACAAGATCTGGATCTCCTGGAAGTGAATGCGCCAAACAGGGATATTTGCAGACGTGCGGTAATCGTCGGAGGTGGGTTGATCGGTATTGAATTAGCGGAGATGCTCCGAAGCCGGGATATACCTGTTACCTTCCTAGTACGTGAAGATTCGTTCTGGGATGGCGTCCTGCCCGATGGTGATTCGAAAATGATCAATGAGCATATCCGGGAGCATCATATAGACCTTAAACTTAAAACCAATTTAGTAGAGATCCTGGATGACGGACATGGGAAGGTAAAAGCCGTTACCACAGACCAGGGACAGTCCATACCCTGTGATCTGGTGGGACTGACACCGGGTGTATCCCCAAATATTGATTTCCTAAAAGACTCGGGGATCGAAATGGGTAGAGGTGTCAAAGTCAATCGCTATCTGGAAACTAATAAACCTGATATTTATGCAATTGGAGATTGTGCAGAACAGCATGAACCCATAGGCAACCGAAGACCTATTGAAGCTGTCTGGTATACGGGAAGAATGATGGGGGAAACAGTGGCTCAGACCCTATGCAATAATCGTTCGGAATACAAGCCCGGACATTGGTTTAATTCTGCCAAATTCCTTGATATAGAATACCAAACCTATGGTTGGGTGTTTAGTAGTGGAGGAATGAAGGACTATGAAGCACAATTTCATTGGAGACATCCCAGTGAAAAAATATGCATTACGGTTTCCTATGATAAAAATGATGGAAAATTCCTGGGCATAAATACGTTTGGGATCCGAATGCGCCATGAAGTATTTGACCGATGGTTAACGGAATATGCGCATGTAAATGATGTTATGTCTCATTTGGCGGATGCCAATTTTGATCCTGAATTCTATGCGCATTATGAAGCCGACATTATAGCAGCATATAACGATCATGCCGGCGTAGAATTGAAAGCGCAGAAAGCCAACAGAAATTCAATTTTTCAACACCAATCCTAGATAATGAGCAATAGCACTTATGATAGAAATATGTCCTTAACCGGACAACCTCCACAAAATTTATCTGCCGGACAAAAGGGGGCTACGCTTGTTGGATTGGCTGGCTTGATGATCCTTTTGCTGGCAGCTTTTAATATCAATTTTCCAGGTAAAGGTTGGTGGTTAACCCTTTCATTAGGACTGATCATTGGAGCAACCTATTGGTTTAGCAAGACATCTTATGGGAATAAATACAAAGGGATAAAGAATGACGGCGTCTGGTTTAAGTCGATGTCTAGTCGTGGTTTCTGGGCCTGGATTGCGGGTATTTCACTTACCGGATTCTATGTGATCCTCTATTTCTTCCCGGAATACCTTGGCCTGGTTCAGGGAGGACAGAGCAAGGGACTCATATCTTTATTCAACCCACTTTCAAGGATGCTCAGCGGCAATCCTGCCAGTCAATGGTTCGTTTACGGAACATTGTATACCGTGGCCATACTTGCCTTTGGAGTGAAATTTATCTGGAAGTACAGACACAATAGGTATGAAGTAATCCGTACTTTTTCTGTCATGTTCTTTCAAACCGCTTTTGCCTTTATTATCCCAGAAATAATGGCACGCTTGAATGGGAAATTACCTTACTATGATCTCAAAAATGTCTGGCCTTTAAACTATTACAATTTTGAGCGTTACCGGATCAATGCATTTATTGATGCCGGAGACATCGGCTTAGCCATGTTGATTTTCGGTGTACTGTCTATCTTCGTCATTACACCTATCCTTACTTATAAATACGGTAAAAGATGGTATTGTTCCTGGGTATGTGGTTGTGGTGGTTTGGCCGAAACTGCCGGGGATCCATTCAGGCATCTTAGTGATAAGCGATTGTCGGCCTGGAAGGTGGAACGATGGGTAGTTCACAGTGTGGTAGTCTTTGTGACGCTGATGACTACGGCTGTTATTTATTCCTACCTCGGTAACGACACTTCTAAATACTGGCTTACCAAGGGGGTGTTTTTAGGGGGCGTTTCCACCCTGATCACCCTGGTCTTTTTATGGGCTATGATCTTTAAAAGAAAACAGCTCCAAAAAGATGCCCAGTATGGGGCCATCGGCTATTTTGTGGTCATTATCGCCTTGATCGCTATGCATTATTTCAGTGGCGATGGGAATATTTTCCTTTTTAAATCTGAATCCTTGCGAAAGTCATACGGCTTCCTGATCGGTAGTATCTTTTCAGGTGTGATCGGAACAGGTTTCTACCCAATTTTCGGGAACCGGGTATGGTGTAGATTCGGATGTCCAATGGCGGCGATCCTGGGCTTCCAACAGCGACTTTTCTCTCGTTTCAGGATCACGACAAATGGAGGGCAGTGTATTTCCTGTGGAAATTGCTCTACCTACTGCGAAATGGGTATTGATGTAAGGGCCTATGCCCAAAAAGGAGAGAACATAGTTCGTTCCAGTTGTGTCGGTTGTGGTATCTGCTCAGCCGTATGCCCCAGAGGTGTTCTAAAGTTAGAGAATGGGCCCTTAAAAGGTCGGATCAAGCCTAACGAAGTACTTTTAGGGAATGATGTCGACCTGATGGAGCTTGTAAACGAATCTCGTTAGTATACTGATCTATCAACATATACGGGCGACAACTGGCCCCTGTAATATTTTCTGGCTACCGGACATTAATCTAGTATTTTTACGACTTCCTATGTGGATACTATGGCGCGGATCAAAGTAATCATACCGGCATTTAACGAAGAAAACTCGATAGGATTGGTGATCAAGGAGATCCCTTCTTATGTAGAGGAAATTATTGTAGTGAACAATAATTCCACTGATAAGACAGCGGAAAAAGCTCGAGATGCGGGTGCCACAGTACTCTTTGAAGAGCGAATGGGTTATGGTTATGCCTGTAAAAAAGGAGTGCATTACGTCGGTAAACAATCCAATCCGCCCGATATCATCGTATTTATCGACGGAGACTATTCCGATTACCCGGAAGAACTTCCAAAAGTGGTGGATCCAATCCTGAAAAATGGCATGGACATGGTGATCGGAGCGAGGGTTAAAAACCTTCGAGAGTCTGGATCAATGACTCCTCAGCAGCGATTTGGCAATTGGTTAGCTACTTCATTAATGCGCTTACTCTTTAGGTCTGATTTTACAGATCTTGGACCTTTTAGGGCAATTAGATACCCTGCCTTAAAAAGCCTTGAGATGGAGGATAATACTTATGGGTGGACTGTTGAAATGCAGTTAAAAGCGCTAAAACAAGAGCTTGCAGTTTGCCAAGTACCAGTACGTTACAAGAAAAGAATAGGGGTCTCAAAAGTGTCAGGAACGGTAAAAGGTACTATATTTGCAGGCGTAAAAATTTTGGGTTGGATTTTTAAATACAATTTTAAATAATATGGGACTAGCCATTGCTTACTTGATCATTGCTATTTATACGATAGCACTACTACTCATCTTCTTCTACAGCCTGGCTC
>JAHHLF010000344.1 GCA_018679315.1 Bacteroidia bacterium
CATAAGATCTCTACCGATATATCCCGAACCCAGGAACGCAACATTAACTTTTTCCAAATCTTACTTATTGAGTCGTTTATAAGCAATAGCCTTCATTTCTATTAAAAGATGTGCGTGAGGTAATTGATGTGCACCAACGGTAGTACGTGTAGGCCCTGTTTCCCCATTAAAATAGGATCCGTATACTTCGTTATAACACTCAAAATCCTTCATGTCTACTAAAAAACTTGTCATATCAATCACATGAGATAGATCTGCACCTTCACTTTGAAGGATTTCCCCAATATTCTCTATCACAGCGCGGGTCTGCTCTTTAATATCCAAATGCCAATTGCCCTCCAAATCCTGGGTGGCGCCTGCATGGCTATTGTCTTTTCTACGACTGCTTGTACCCGAAACAAAAATAAAATCTCCAACTCGTTTTAGATGCGGGTAATTCCCTAAAGGTTTTGCTTTGTCTTTAACTATTTTTCCTTCCATATCTGGCTGTTCTTAATTGCGGTTTAACCTTTTATTCTTTAAATGATACGCCAACTGTCCCCAGACCTTCTATGTGCGCCTCAATACGATCTCCTGCATGTATTGGCACCATAGGGCCCAGTGCACCGGTTAAGATCAGATCTCCTGTTTTAAGAGGCTCGCCTATTGTCACCATTTTCCTGGCAAGCCATTCCAGGGCATAAAAGGGAGATCCCAGGCAATTCTTACCTAACCCTTCCGATACAAGTTCGCCATTCTTTGTCATATTCATTTTACAATAAAGAAGATCCAACTCCTGTAGGTCGACCTTCTCCCCGCCTACTACCCAATGACTGGCAGACGCATTATCGGCAATTGTATCTGTGATCTTGATATCCCAATTTCTTATCCTACTCCCAACAATTTCGATCGAGGCCATGGCATAATCTATGGCATCAACAATATCCTCAGGACTTATTTGATCTCCATCCAGGTCTTTTCCTAGCACAAAAGCGATCTCTGCCTCCGCCTTGGGTTGCATCAGTTCGGAAACCGAGATCACGCCTCCGTCTTTAACTTCTTTATCGTCCCACAACAACCCAAAATCGGGCTGGTCTACACCTAATTGTTCTTGCACGACTGCTGCGGTTAACCCTATTTTATGTCCGACAACCCTGGCTCCAGATTCAATTCTCCTTTCCGTATTAATTTGTTGTACCGCATAGGCAGCGTCTAGATCCGCTGTACCAATAATATCTCGAACAGGGGGACATACTGTTTTCTTTGCGTCTGCCTCCTGCAAGCGCAGTGCCGCTGCTTCCATTTGATCTCTTGAAACCATATGTTTAGCTGATCTTCTTAAGTGCATTAATAAACGCTTCATTGGCCTCGTGAGCGCCAATAGTTACACGGACACAATCTGGTGCGCCAAAACCTGGTAGGGGCCTGACCATGATCCCTTCTTCGATCATCCTGGCTTCAAACTGTACCGGCGTCATCTGCGGTCGCATCATGATAAAATTAGCTTGTGTTTTCCAATACTCCATACCGATGGCATCGAGTTCCTGGTAGAGAAATTTTTTCTCTTTATGTATTAAGGCTACGGTCTGCTCTATGAATTCGTTATCCTGCATGGCCCCAATAGCGGCTTCCATACTCAATGTATTTAGCATGAAAGGTATCCTTAATTTTTGCAGATACGTCGCCACTTCTTCAGATGCATAGGAATACCCTATTCGCATCCCTGCCAATCCATAGGCTTTGGAGAAGCTGTTTATCGCAATTACATTTTTGTGCTCCAGCACATAAGGCAGTGCTCTCACATAATCTTCGGCATCTGCATATTGATAATAGACCTCATCGAAAACCAATAATACATGTTCCGGTAAAATACTAAGCAGCTCATCTACCTGAGATTTTGGAATATAAGAACCCGTTGGGTTATTCGGACTGGTAATGAACAGCAAGCTAGTTTTTTCAGTGATCGCATTTTCGATCCCTCTGATGTCCAAATCAAATTTTTCTCCTACAAGGGGGACATTAATTGCTTTTGCACCTACTTTTTTAGGAAAACCTGCATAGGCACTAAAGTAAGGACTGCAATAGATGCACTCACTATTGGCATCCAGAAAGCCCCGTATAATGAGATCAATATTGGCAACCCCGCTATTTGTTGTTACGAATTGATCCGGGCTCAATACGCCATTATAGTATTCCGATAATTTCGCTCTGAAGCGATAATCCATCGGCGGCGGGTATTCTGAAATAGAAGAGAGGTGTTTTTTTAGGGCTGCCATAGCTCTTGGCGAAGCCCCAAGTGGGTTTTCATTTGAAGACATCTTATATATCTTCTTGCCTGATACACTTACTTCATCTTTTGATTTTCCTCCTTTATAAGAAGTACTGGTCGGCATATATGTTTTAAAATTTAATCCCATTTACACTTGAATATGATCTTTCATAGCTTTTTTATCTGCATAGTTTCCAGTCTCAATTTCGCAGATCAATCTATCTCAATTTTTCTCAATTTGTTGTAGATATCCTTCAACGGAATATCTTCACAGTTTTCATTTTGACAAAGGGATAAAAGGAGCTTATCCTGGAGCCTGCCACGCCTCATCGCCTGGTCATATGAAAGTTCAGGACGGAAGGTTACCAGGGAGTATTTGGAATAATACTCCGGGAACTCCTGCTCCAATTGCATTTCAATTTTTCTTTTCCTTATAAATGCCATGTCATCTACATAATCGCGCATTTCGTAAAAATTGTCAATGGCCAGATCGGCGATGGCATCTGCATTCTTTTTTCGGGCGTCCTGGAAGAGTGTAAATACTTTATCCCAATTCGCACCTTCTTTTTCCAGAATTTCGTCAAATACGCGCACATCTTCCAATGAGGAATTCATTCCCTGCCCGTAAAATGGCACAATTGCATGAGCGGCATCTCCCATAAGCAACCCTTTCCCAAACGCCTGCCAGGGATAACACTTAATAGTGCCTAAGTTCCCTACAGGGTTTTCGGCATATTCTTCTTGAAAATGCGGAATATACGGTAGTAAGGTGGGGTAATACGCTTCAAAGAAATCTGCGATCTTATCTTTAGTATCCAGGTTGTCAAACCCGATCTCAGTCCCATACGGATGGAACATGGTCAGCGTAAAACTACCATCCAGGTTGGGCAATGCAATGATCATAAAATCGCCTCGTGGCCAAATGTGCAGCACTTCTTTCTCAATTTGCCATCCCCCACCAGAAGTAGGCAGAATGCTCAGTTCTTTATAGCCATGCCTCAGAAAATCCTGGGAATAATTAAAGAGCAATTCTGAAGTGTATTTCATCATGCTTCTTCTTACAACAGACCCGGCACCATCTGTGCCGATAA
>JAHHLF010000286.1 GCA_018679315.1 Bacteroidia bacterium
GTATAGCCAGGTCAAAACTAAGGGGTATGCTGTGGCACAACAAGGACAACAGTTTGAATTATGAGTCGGCACGTCTATGAAGACTTGTTAACTGGAGGGCATCCCAATTCCCTGGGAAACACTTTGACGGTGGTTGAGGCCGTGCTTAACAAACCTGCTGATCTAGGATCTCTGTTTGAATGTTTTTTCTCAGAGGATGCTGTTGTTCGAATGCGGGTGGCAAATGCTATGAAACGAATTGCGCGGGCAGAAAAACAACTGTTGCTGCCTTATCTCGATCGATTTTTAGATGAGATCGCTCTGATCGATCAGGCCTCTACAAGGTGGTCTTTGGCACAACTCTTCCTCCTTCTTGATGCCGATCTGTCACAAGCTCAGCTTAAAAGAGCCAAAAAGATCCTGGTTGATAACCTGATGAATGAATCAGATTGGATCGTTCTTAACATGACCATGGAGACTTTGGGCAAATGGGCGCTCTATGATGATGCCTTAAAAACAAGCATCCGGGGCCGAATACTTGAATTAAAAGATGACCCCAGAAGATCTGTGTCTAAAAAGGCTTTAAAAACAGCGTCTCTTTTGTACTAGTTTTATATTTTTAGATATATTCCTAATTCGATTATAATGGATAAAATTCGTGTTCTGGTTGCAGGTTGTGGCCATATGGGAGCCAGTCATTCTAGAGCCTACAAGGCGCATTCCGGTTTTGAAATTGTCGGCCTGGTAAGCAGAAGTCCCGAAAGCAGGGAGCGTCTTTCTGAAGAGCTTGGCGGGCTGCCTACATATGCAAATTATGAAGAGGCTTTAAAGTTGGCAAAACCAGATGCTGTTTCAATCAACACCTATCCGGATAGCCACGCCGCATATGCAAAATTAGCTTTAGAGCACGACTGTCATGTGTTTGTAGAAAAGCCGCTGGCTACTACAGTAGAGGGGGCTGCATCACTTGTAGAACTTGCGAATTCAAAAAATAAGAAGATCGTAATTGGATACATTTTAAGGGTGCATCCATCCTGGACAAAATTTGTGGCTCTGGCTAAAACCCTTGGTAAGCCCCTGGTAATGCGAATGAACCTCAACCAACAAAGCAGTGGTGATAATTGGTTTACACATAAGCAAATAATGCAATCTATGTCTCCTATAGTAGATTGTGGCGTTCATTATGTAGACATGATGTGCCTGATAACGGAAGCTTCGCCTATACGGGTACATGCCATTGGCGCCAGGTTAACTGAAGAGGTGGATCCTGAAATGTATAATTACGGTCACTTACATGTTGTTTTTGATGATGGTTCTGTCGGATGGTATGAAGCTGGTTGGGGGCCTATGATCAGTGAAACTGCATTTTTTGTAAAAGATGTGATCGGGCCGGCCGGCTGCGTCTCAATAAGTGACAAGCCACCCGGGGACACAGATGATGTTGAGGGACATACCAAAACAGGAGGCCTCCTTCTTCACCATGCTAATCTGGATTCCGATGGCCAGTTTGCGAAAACGGACGAATATATCAATACAGATGAAGAGCCGGATCACGACGGCCTGTGTGCATTAGAACAAGAATATTTCTACAATGCCATTGCCGGCGATCTGGATGTTAGTCAGCATATGAATGATGCCATACGCAGTTTGCAGATAGTTTTGGCTGCAGATCAGTCGATTCGAAGTGGAAGATCTATTGAAATTTAGGTTTCTGAATAGATCATCTTAATATGAGGGATCCCGTCTTCTAAATAAGGTTCACCTATTTCTTTAAATCCCAACTCATTATAGAACTTCCTCAAGTATTTCTGGGCAGAAACCACCATCGTATTTGTGTGGAAAGAGGTCTTGATTGCATTCATAGAGGCTTTCATGATCACATAGCCAAGTCCACTTTCTCTGTGTTCTTTTGTTACCAGCACTCTTCCAATACAGGCTTCCTGCAT
This sequence comes from Bacteroidia bacterium, assembly GCA_018679315.1. Classification (GTDB taxonomy): domain Bacteria; phylum Bacteroidota; class Bacteroidia; order Flavobacteriales; family Flavobacteriaceae; genus HDS-28. Next base: position 1,926 of record JAHHLF010000286.1, read on the forward strand.
ATAATCGCCTTCTTTAAAAATCCGGCTATACGCAACAAGTTTGCCTTTATGCCTGCCTAGTACATGGAGCGCAATTTGATCTTTAAAATCAACTTCCTGGTATGGGCATTCCTGCTCAACTACAAAAATTTCAGTGCGTACACTCAGTAATTCATAGAGCTCATCTTTGCTTAGTTCTTCAAAAGATTTTACTGTGATCTCCATTAATCCTGTACTATTACTTTTTTGCTATCACATTTCCCAAATTCGGGTTGGATATTTACGTGATTGATGCCAAATTCATGAAAGACCTTTTCTTCGATCTCTTGCAGTATGGTGTCGAAAGTGGACAAGTTTATGTCTTTATAAAAATCTATGTGAGCCTCCAGGTGCACTTCCTGTTCATTTAATTGCCAAATGTGTACATGGTGTACATTCTTTACTTCTTCTAGTGAGGAAATAGAATGTACGATATCATTAACTTCAATTGTTTCCGGGGTAAACAGCATGAGCACCTTTGTTGATGCTTTCAAGAGATCAAAGCCCATATAGATCAGGTAGAGCGCTATAATAATTGTTAGTAGGGGGTCTATCCAATATATTTCATAAAATTTCATCAGGATCCCTCCTATTAATACAGCGACTGACGCCATCATGTCGGTTAACAAGTGCAGGTAAGCCGACTTCATGTTCATATTGTAGTTTGCACTTGATCGTATCAGTAAGACACTAAATCCATTGACCAAAATAGCAAGAAATGAAAGCCAGATAACAATTCCCGTGCTAATAACCTGGGGGTTTTCGAAACGCTCAATAGCTTCAATGATCAATAAAACAGCAACCACTAATAGTGTTGAAGAATTGACGAAGGCAGCAATAATTTCCGCTCGCTTATAACCAAAAGTTCGGCTTTTGGAAGCCTGTTTCTTAGATAATCGGGAGGCCACATAACTAATGACCAGCGATAATACATCGCTGAAATTATGAAGTGCGTCGGATAGCAAAGCCAAACTACCTGAAATAAACCCTCCAATAACCTGGGCAATTGTTATTATGGAATTGAGAACAATAGACCAAAGAAGGGGTTTTCCGGTCTCAGCGTGGTGATGGGAATGTGAATGATCATGCTTGTGCACGCCACTTCTTTTTAATTAATAGTACAAAACCAGGTGTGATCAACCTGCAGTGCATGGAATCTTTTCTACTCTGCGTTCATGTCTGCCTCCCTCAAATTTAGTATCTAAAAAAACGGATACCATATCTAGTGCCTGGGGAAGAGAAATAAAACGTGCAGGCAAACTCAAAATGTTCGCATTGTTGTGTTCACGGGCAAGCTGAACCAATTCTTTATTCCAGCAAAGAGCTGCTCTGATATGTTGGTGCTTGTTTGCGGTCATTGCCGCGCCATTTCCGCTTCCACAAATAATGACTCCAAACTCCGCTTCACCTTTTGCAACATCCTTTGCAACAGGATGAATGAAGTCCGGATAGTCTACACTATCCATATTATCTGTGCCATGATTAATTACATCTATCCCTTTGGACTTCAATAATCCTATTATTGCCAGTTTATAATCAGTTCCTGCATGGTCATTCCCAATAGCTATATTCATCGTGCTTACATTTATTTTCATAAAGGTACAAAGAGCCTTGTAAAAGAGTAAGATCTACTATACGAACACTTGAATTAACTTATTTTTTAAAAACCAGATAATCAAATACTTAAGAAAACTATAAACTGTTCAAAACTTTTTAATTATCTCCAACAAGTAAATTTTGATTTACGAGGAAAGCTTCGCATTATAAAAAAACTCAGTAAGCCCGACATATTTTTATAAGTACTTACCCATACAGAGTTACCGCATTTATCAGTAGTCTTTAACAATAGATAAGCTCTTACTTATTAAAAGTAGTATGTGAATTATACTATTAACAAATGTGTATAATAAGACTAACTTTCTGAATCGAAGGTCTCCTGTTATGTAACTTAATGTGGAAAAAGTAACTAAACTGTTAATTGCAAGAATATCATAGATTTTTTATACCCGATATTAACACACCATCATAAGCAATAATTATATTTAATTAAAAGATATATTTAATAATAATGCTGTTAATAGTTTACAATTATAATCCGTGTTATGGTTCTTATATTAATCGTAATTTGCCGGATATTTAATTCCTAATGCCGAAAAAGAAAAAACGGGCTAAAAATCACCGGAAAAACGAGATCACCAAAGGCATTTTTACCATTCTCGAACAATCCCCTGACAAGACCTTCAACTACAGACAGATTGCCTCAAAATTATCTATACGAGATACGGAAGGCCGTAATATGCTTATTGATCGACTTGAGCAGCTAGCTGCTAAGAACAGGATTAAACAACTAAACAGGTCCAAATACCAAGCTATTGCAAGAACTTCACATTATAAAGGAAGGGTTGATGTGGCTATGCGTGGCAATGCCTATGTAGTTGTCGATGAATTAGATAAAGATGTGTTAATTCCATTTTCTAAACTCAACAAGGCATTTCACAGAGATATTGTGGAGATATATGTATATCCGAGGGCGCGATCCAAGCGCATGGAAGGGGAGATAGTTAGTATCATAGAAAGAGCGAGAAAGTCGTATGTAGGACTGATCGAGGTGCACAAGAATTTCGCTTTTGTTCGTCCTTCAGACACTCGGATGTATACCGATATTTTCATTCCTCTTGAGCACTTAGGTGGAGCTCAAAGCGGAGATAAAGTTGTTGTTTCAATAAAACGGTGGCCAGATGACGCGGATTCACCCATTGGTGAGGTTATTGATGTGTTAGGGAAACCTGGTGAACACCACACCGAGATACATGCTATTTTAGCAGATTACGGATTACCCTATAAGTTTCCTGATGAGGTAGAAGCATATGCGAACAAACTGGACACAGAAGTTAAGGAGGAAGAGATTAAGAAGAGAAGGGACCTTAGGCAGGTTCTGACGTTCACCATTGACCCTAAGGACGCTAAAGATTTTGACGACGCACTTTCTTTCCGCGAATTGGAAAATGGTCTTTATGAAATTGGGATCCACATAGCGGATGTGTCACACTATGTCAGACCAGGAACGATATTGGAAGAAGAAGCTTATGAAAGAGCGACTTCCGTATACCTGGTTGACAGGGTTGTTCCTATGTTACCAGAAGTTTTATCTAATGGGGCATGCAGCCTGCGACCCAACGAAGATAAATATACGTTCTCGGCTATCTTTCAGATAGACGAACAGGCACGGGTGCACCACCAATGGTTTGGGCGTACAGTTATACATTCTAATGAACGTTTCGCTTATGAAGAGGCACAGTATGTAATAGAGACGAAAAAGGACTCTATCCCAAAAGATATTTCCATAAGAGAAGAAGCATACACCATTGATACGGATGTAAAACAAGCTATTTTGATGCTAAATGAATTGTCGCTTAAAATGCGGCAAGATCGCATGGCTAGTGGGGCCATTACTTTTGATAAGATCGAAGTAAAATTCAATTTAGACGAAGACAATAATCCGGTTTCTGTTTATTTTAAAGAAGGGAAAGAAGCTAATAATTTGATAGAAGAATTCATGTTGCTGGCTAATAGATCTGTTGCGGCATATATTGGAAAACAACAACCTAAAAAGGAGTTTATTTATCGGGTACATGATGATCCGGATGAAGACAAATTAATGGCGCTTCAAGGTATAATTGGCAGATTTGGATACAAGATCAACTTTAAGAATAAAAAGACGATTTCCAGTTCCCTGAATCAACTTCTTGAAGATGTGAAAGGAAAACGTGAACAAAACTTGGTAGACACCCTGGCTATTCGCAGTATGAGCAAGGCTATTTATACGACTGAAAATATTGGTCATTACGGATTAGCCTTTGATTATTACACCCATTTCACCTCTCCCATCAGGAGGTATCCGGATGTAATGGCACATAGGCTTCTTCAGCATTATCTGGAAGGTGGTAAAAGTGTTAATGCGAAGGAGTATGAGGAAAAATGTAAGCATTCTTCAGATATGGAGTATTTAGCATCCAGCGCCGAACGCGATTCTACAAAGTACATGCAAATTAAATTTATGCAGGATCGGATCAATGAGGTTTTTAAGGGCGTCATCTCTGGTGTGACTGAGTGGGGAATGTATGTAGAGATCATTGAAAATAAATGTGAAGGTATGATCAGGATTAGGAATTTAAAGGATGATTATTATACCTTTGATGAAAGACAATATGCTTTAGTGGGGGAACGCACGCGACGAACTTACCAATTGGGAGATGATGTTAAAGTGCGAGTTAAGGATACAGATCTGGTAAAAAGACACCTGGATTTTGAATTGGTGAATAGTTGATTTACAGGGATTTATCCTGAATTAAAACAACAAGCATTAAACAATGAAGCAGCTATTCTTTTTTATAATGCTCATGGCAAGCCTACCCCATATTGCCGCGCAGGACTCATCTATCACCATAGAATTATCGGATTTTAAAGAAATTAAGGCTTTTGATGGCCTTTCTGTAAACCTTATTCCCTCGACTGAAAACAAGGCCGTTATCACAGGTGCCAATCTTCGTAAAGTGGCTATTGTAAACAATGACGGCGTACTTAAACTACGTATGGAGATCGATAAACTATTTAGCGGGTACAGGACTTTTATCGACCTGCATTATTCAAGTACTATTAACGTGATTGATGTAAATGAGGATGCACGAATAACATCGGATGAGATCATTAAGCAGGATGTTCTGGAGTTGAGAGCACAAGAGGGGGGTGAAATATTGATATCGGCTGAAGTAGAACAAAGGTTGATCAAATCTGTTACGGGGGGCGTCATTACAGCTCAGGGGGTTGCAGACAACCAGGACGTGATAATTAACACCGGGGGTGTTTATGAGGGAAAAGAAATGCGCACAAAATTTACAACGGTTAATGTAAATGCAGGATCGAGTGCTGAGATCCATGCAAGCACATATGTGCAGGCCACTGTTAAAGCAGGAGGTGAAGTATTAGTATATGGAGATCCGGACCGCATGGAAGAAAAAACCGTTTTTGGCGGAAAGATCAAACGAATGAAGTAATCCTATGTTTGAAGATATACAGGCAGCGATTCCATTGGGCATTCTAATGAGCTTTATGATCGGACCTGTTTTCTTTGTTCTGCTGGAAACAAGCGCAACAAAAGGATTTCGGGCCGGTGTTTTCTTTGACCTAGGCGTAATATTTGCCGATCTCCTTTTTCTTTTAATAGCCTATTTCAGTAGTTATCAACTTTTAGAGAACCTGGGTAATCTTCCGGGACTTTACGTCTTTGGCGGGTTGATCCTTTTAGTTTATGGACTCATAACATTTTTCAGCAAAGCCTTTATTCGTGGCAATCCCGATATAAAACCGAGAAAAGGAGGCTATCTAAGCTTATTCATTAAAGGATTTCTACTAAACTTTATAAATGTGGGGGTTTTAATGTTCTGGCTAGGTGTGATAATTGTAGTTGGCCCCAGCCTGGACAATGAGCCACAACGCATGTTAGTGTTCTTCGGGTCCATGCTATCTGCTTTCTTTGTTACAGATTTAGTTAAGATATTGTTAGCTAAGCAGCTGAGAAAAAAACTAACCATGGAACGTATTCGGGTGGTAAAAAAGGCACTTGGGATCGTACTCGTTATTTGTGGAGCCGTGCTTATCGTGAAGGGATTCTTGCCGAAGGACCAATTAAATATCGAAAAGGGAATAGAACTACTCCAGGAAGAAACCAAGAAAGAAAACGAATAAAAAAACCCTCTCAGAACGAAAGGGTTTAGTGAGGCATCGAGCGGATTCGAACCGCTGTACAAGCTTTTGCAGAGCTGTGCCTAGCCACTCGGCCACGATGCCAGATCAGGATGTAAAAATACGTCTTTTTATGTCATCTGAAAATGAACATTAACGTGATTTTGTCAGTGTCACATTAACGGATGTGACATTTCCCATAATAGGAGGATTCACTTTAACCACTGTAACTGTAGCGCGTGCTAATTGCTCAAATTCATCGAGAAATCTATTTAGAATGCGTCCGGCTACATGCTCCAATAAATCTGATGGGATCGTCATTTCTTCTTTCACGATGCGATATGCCTGAACATAGTCAAGCGTATCAGAAAGCAGATCTGAATTGGATGCTCTTTCCAGATCTAGCTCAAGAACTACATCGACAGTATATTCACTTCCAATTTTACGCTCCTCCGGGAGACAACCATGGAAGGCATAAATCTGAATTGTTTTTAATTGAATAGTACCCAAAACAGTTTTGATTATTTCAGGCAAACTTAGAATAAACTAGGGAATATCTAGTAGGTACACCGACAATTACTAAGGCCCTGGAATAGATCGACACCCAATGTAACCACGTGGGTACCGGTACTATATCCCAGAATTTCATTGAGAATGATCTGGTATGAGTAGCCAAAATAGAAATTACTCTTCTTCAAACCAATTATGGGCGCTATATAAAGCGGATCACCAATTTGATCGTTTAGAAAACGGTACGTAATACCGGCATAGTAGTAATCTTCAAAGTCGTAATACCGGAACTTAGTGTTCAGATCTGTAACAGAACGGCCGTCGCTTTCAAACCACTGAAAGAATACAGAAGGCTCTATTTCCATTTTACTGTTCTTGTTTTTGGTATATCGGTAGCCGGTATATACGTAGTAGTTACGTAGTCGATTAGGTTCAAATACCGGGTTAAATTTTGTCAGGTCTTTATCTAATAAGTTTGAGGCATTGACACTGAAATAAAACTTATTTAAACGATATAGAACCCCAACATCAAAATTATGATTCGTCGTGGCCCGATCATCAGTCACACTCGGATCCGGACTGTCAAAATTTTGAATATCGATCCTGAACTGGTTGAAATTATAGGAAAGACCGAATGATAAGAACTCATCGTCATATCTGTCCAGGGTCAGGTGGTGAGCAAAGGATATGCGAGCACCACGCTGTTTTGTCTCCCCATTACTATCGTTATACATGAGCATTCCTAGGCCCGATTTGTTGCCAAGTCTGGCATCAGCAGCCAAAGATTGAGTGTCTGGCGCATCTTCAATACCCACCCACTGTGTAAGTCCGTTTACACGCACCTTGATATGATCCCCGATCCCCGAATAAGTAGGAGACATAACAAAGGGATTATCTGCCAAATATTGAGAGAGCTGTGGGAGTGTAAGCTCCTGTGCCGACCCAACCAAGCATCCTAAGATCAATATGAAAGTTGCTATTGAAGTTCGCATGGTTTTGATTTGGTTATTTCTTATC
>JAHHLF010000113.1 GCA_018679315.1 Bacteroidia bacterium
TGGCTGTAGCTCCCCAGACCACATGTCCGCCCAAATGAAATGCAGGTACCTGAACATCTTTTGCATACGATGTGTTTACGGTTTGGGTGATCTTGCGCTCTGGATCCAGCAAGTCGGCCAGCGACACTTCCACAAGGGCTTCTACTTCATTCGTGTCAGGAATGAATTCCTGAGGGGAAGAAAGCATGCCCAAATAAGGAAATACCTCAAAATTGGAAGGCGGGATATACAAACTGGTAAGCGATCTTATTACATGCACCTTTTGGGGAGGCACACCTACTTCTTCATGCATTTCACGCAACGCAGTCTGTTCAAAATCAAGATCATCTTTTTCCAACCTTCCACCCGGAAAACCAACCTGGTTGGAATGCACTCCCGGATAGGTATTTCTCAAGATCAATAATAAATTTGTTAAGGCTTCCCTATTTGGATAAAATAGAGCCATAACCCCGGCTTGCTTAGGAGTTTTTCGGTCTATGAGTCGCTTTTTTATCTCCTTTAGGCGAAAAGATGGCGCCATGTTATAATGATATGACTCCCCGGGAAGCGGTAGATTTTTTATTTTTGAGACAAGGTCTGTAAATTCAGAGAATTCCATGAGATATTCCGACTATTTGTCCTTTACAATAATACTATTTATTTTCCTCACCGCGTGCCGGGAAGAAACCCCGAAAAGTCCACCCAGGGAGATAACTCCAGAGCCCGTCGCTATTGAGAAAGATACAGTACCCGAAGAAAGCGAGCCTGAGGAAGAACCTTTTGTACTTACCGAGGATAATGCCATTGATTTCTTCTTTGATTACCAGAAAGGCTTGCAGGAGAATAAAGTAAGACTAACAACGTCATTGGGCAATTTTACCGTTCAGTTGTACGACAATGTTCCTTATCATAAGGCCAATTTTATTTACCTCACGAAACAGGGCTATTTTGATATGACGATGTTTCACAGGGTCGTTAAAAATTTCATTATCCAGGGTGGAAATGCTGATAACAAAGAAACTGCTGAAAAACGACGTAAATTGGGTCGATACCTTCTCCCTCCAGATACCCGCAAGGGCTACCGCCATCACAGAGGTACGATCTCCATGCCCAGCAGTGAGATGGACAATCCCCATATGCTGGCCTCACCTTATGAGTTCTTCATTGTAGTCACGAAACCCGGTTCCTACCATTTAGACGGGAATTATACCCCCTTTGGTCGGGTTATCGAAGGCATGGATGTCGTTGATAAGATCAATAGTCAGCCTGTAGATGATGGCGACTGGCCTTCGCAAAATATTTATATCTTAAAAGCTGAGGTAATCGAATAGGAATGGACATTCGCCGCGTACAAAACATCCTGGGATACTCTTTTATGGCCATATTCGCAGTCTTTATCGGACTCTATCCGCTGCGTTTAATCGGCGAATTCGGAATGAAGTTTTATGACGCGTACAAGATCAAAGCATGGTTGTGTTGGGTTCCAAATATTCTGATAGCCGAATTTCTTATTGTTCGTAAACTGCCAAGGCTTGCCTAAAATCATTTTTATGAGAACGTACCAAAGTATACTACTTGTATTCACTTTCTTTTCAGTTACAGCCCAACAGGAGCTTCATGTGAACCAGGATCGGTTAGAACAATCCATCATGGATCTGGCTCAGTTTGGTATTGATCAAGATGGGGAAACCCATCGAGTAGCTTTTAGCGATGCCGATATCCAGGGTCGCGAATGGATGGTGAAGCAGATGCAGGATGCCGGTTTGGATGTGCATATCGACTTTGCCGGAAATATAATCGGTCGAAGGGCAGGCACTGAGGCAGAATTAAAGCCGATCGGATTCGGTTCTCATATCGATGCTGTGCCGAATGGTGGGAATTACGATGGATGTGTAGGATCTATGGGAGCTCTTGAGGTGATGCGTGTTTTGCAAGAGAAAGAGATAACAACAAGGCACCCGCTTGAAATGATCATTTTTTCAAATGAGGAAGGTGGCGTCATGGGAAGTCGTGCCCTGGTGGGCCAACTCGGACCCGACGCACTTACGGTGGTAAATACCACCGGTTTTTCCATGGGAGAAGGTATACAAAGGCTGGGCGGCGACACAACACGTTTAAAGGAGGTTGTCCGTGCACAAGGCAGTATGAAGGCTTTTTTGGAACTGCACATTGAACAGGGCGCAAATTTAGAACGTGAAGACCTGGATATAGGGATCGTGGAAG
>JAHHLF010000178.1 GCA_018679315.1 Bacteroidia bacterium
CCCTATCTCAGTTCTCGCCTGAAGAACTTCTCCCCCAGCGGAACCCACGCGAGATAACTCATCGGAAACATCTTTACAGGAAAAGTACACCACAGAGCCATGCGTAAGACTGGGTCTGTATTCCTCATGCAGCATAAGTGAACCAGAAGATCCCGGTTGGTTCTCTCCCATCGGAAACCAGCCCATGATCACTCCGCCCATATCATGAACGCTAATTGAGATATTAAATACCTTCTCATAAAATGTCTTTGCCCTTTCCATATCAAGAACAGGGATCTCGACCCAACCTATTAAATTTCTTTCCATCGGAGTTTATTTTTCAAGTATTTCTTTTAAGGAATTCAAGCCTTCTTCGAAGTCTTTACCAACAGCCTTGTCCATATTCATGAAAAGCATCATAATACTCATTGGAAATTTGTTCTTGCCGCTGAAACCCCAGGTAAAATTGGTGCCATTTGATTCATTATCAGCTAATTTCAAGTATGCATCTGATTCTGATTTCCAGGGTTTAAAAAAGCGCAAACGAGATTCAATGCGCTCGTTATCTACAATTTTGGTGATCTCTTGCTCTCCTTCTCCAACTTCTTTATTGCCCTGCCATTTGCTTATAGCGCCAACCTGGCCATCCGTGCCTTCAAATTGCTTCTTCATATTAGGATCTCTCCTGCCCCAAGGACTCCATTCATCTTGTTTTTGTAGTGAACGTACATACTTAAATACCTCGCTTCTGGGAAGGTTGATGTCTATTGATCTTGAAACGTCATACGATTTTGGTGCGATCAAACCTAGTACGGCAATAAGCACCACGATACCAATAAGAATGTAAAGTAATGTTTCCATTTTTTGTGGTTGTTAGCGGGTTGAATTGATAAGATATTAAATTTTAGCGTCTTTTTTATAGCGCGCGAGTATCTCTTCCACATGGTTGATCGACTTCATTGTCCAATCTAACTGCTTCATTACTTTCTCTTCCTCAGTCAATTGCCATGGATGATCAGAATTTCGCAACTCTTGTGTCAGCTTGTGAAGAATGATGGCAGCAGAAACTGATATATTCAAACTTTGGGTAAAACCCACCATAGGAATTTTAAGTTGGTAGTCGGATTGATCCAATATTTCATCGCTTAGTCCTTCTTTTTCGGTGCCAAAACAGAGTGCAATAGGCTTTTTAAGCGGAAAATCGTCCAGGGAATGCGCTTTCCTTTCAGGGGTAGTGGCTACAAGCATATAGCCCTTGGAGCGCAAATTCTTAAGACAGTCACTGGCAGTCTTATAACTGTGAACATCTACCCATTGCTGAGCGCCCATGGCAATGTTCTTATCCAGGCGATTGCCAAAACGCTCCTCGATCAAATGTGCAGTCTGGATTCCAAAGACATCACAACTTCGGATGACAGCACTGGTATTATGGACCTGAAAAACATCTTCGGTTACAACGGTGATAAAATTTGTCCGATTAGATAATACGTCCCGAAAACGCGATTTTCGCTCCTCTGATACAAAGCTTTCCAGATATGCCAGAAGGTCTAAATCAACCATAGGTCTAATGTAAGAAATCGTATCTTTATTTATAAACATTTACCTATGCCACAAAGTGTTGTGATCTTAACAGGGGCTGGTATGAGTGCAGATAGTGGATTGCGCACATTCAGGGATGCCAATGGTTTGTGGGAAGGTCACGATGTTATGCAAGTGGCTTCTCCCCAGGGGTTTGCGTCGAACCCTGAGCTTGTCTTGGATTTCTACAATCAGCGCAGACGTCAATTAAAAAAAGCAGAGCCAAATGCCGGACATTCGGCATTGGTCGCTTTAGAGCAACACTATAAAGTATCCATTATTACCCAGAATGTAGACGACTTACATGAAAGGGCCGGAAGTAGTAATGTTTTGCATTTACACGGAGAACTATTCAAAGTTCGCAGTACTGGAAATCCGTCGGATATACGTTTTTGGACTGAGGATATTTTACTGGGGGATCTCTGTGAGCAAGGGCATCAACTGAGACCTGATATTGTATGGTTCGGGGAAGATGTACCTCTCCTTATGGAAGCAGCCCGACTCACTACCGGAGCAGATATTCTAATTATCATTGGCACTTCCATGCAAGTATATCCCGCGGCCTCTCTGATCCATTACGGACCTCCCGGTATTCCCAAATACTTTGTTGATCCGAATCCGACGCTTTCGGCCCATCAATACGACAATCTGGAAATCATTACAAAAAAAGCGGCTGAAGGTGTTCCTACTCTGGTTGCCGACCTAGTTGATAGAGCGCTCTAGTCCTGGCAGCCCAGGCAGTGATATCAGAGACCTGCTCCTCTGTTAAACGTGCATCGGCATGTGTCCACTTATACTCTTTCAAAGGCATTTTGCCCTTTTTCACTTCCTCGATAACCTCTTCTAGCTTATGATCCTTTTTATCAGTTTCATAGCCTTCCCAAGCGGAAAAGTTCAAATTCCCTTTTCCGTGGTCTACATGCCCTTCTAGCCAATAGGAAACCGGAGCAATATTATTATACCATGGATATGTAGTATTATCACTGTGGCAATCGTAGCATGTGTTCTTTAGTACCAACATAACCTCATCTGGTGGATTGGTCTCTTGCTCAAAATAGGAGGCGTGGTCCGCAGCTGCTGTATTCTTTTCCGGACGAAAAAATTGCATAACCAGGAAAGATATTAGCAAGACCCAAGCTAATTTTTTAAGAAGTTTCATAAATTGGTTTTGACTAACTAAAATATAGAATTTCACGTGGAGAACGAAGTCCTTAAAGAATGTTTAACGCTGATGTCCCAAATGCGTGAAGAGCGCTTTAAAGCGGCTTCACTCTTAAGAGAATACCCTGATAGCATTCCAATTTTGTTAGAAATGATCATCAAAGATGATGAAGAATATGGGCTCAGGGGTGGCTGGGCCCTGGATCTGGCCCTGCAGAAGGATCTTCATTTGATCCTTCCTTCCCTTGATAAATTCTGTGACGGACTTCTTAAACTTACCAACGAATCTGCAATACGGGCCTTTGCCAAGATCTGTGAAGCGCTCCTCATAGCCTACTTCCAAAAGATGGATAAGCCCGTCATAAACTGCTTAAAACCTGAACATATGGAAACTATGACTGAAGCCTGTTTTGATTGGTTAATAGGTGATCACAAAGTGGCTGCAAAAGCATTTGCCATGACCAGCCTCTATGAATTGGGAAAAGAATATGACTGGGTTCATCCCGAACTAAAAATTATCCTTCAGCGTGATTATGAGGAAGGGAGCGCCGGATTTCGATCCCGGGCCCGCAAAGTACTCGATAAGCTTAAGAATTCATCTGCCTAATCCTGGCTTAGAAATTTTTTACTCCATGGCATATAAGTATCTTTGCATTTTTCCTGCAATCCTGGTTTTGTACTATGAATACGTATAATTTAGAAGCCATATCTCCAATTGACGGTCGCTACGCTTCGAAGACCGAAGAATTGAAAACGTTTTTCTCGGAAGCCGCCTTGATCCGATATCGAATTCAAGTGGAGATCGAATATTTTATTGCCCTCTGTGAAATCCCATTGTCCCAATTACCAAATTTGGATGATACTCAGCAAGATGACTTACGGTCCATATACATAGACTTCAGCACTGATGATGCCCTGAAGATCAAGGAAATTGAAGCCACAACGAACCATGATGTCAAGGCTGTTGAATACTACGTGAAAGATCAAATTGAGGCCAAAGGGTTTAAGGCATATAAGGAGTTCATACATTTCGGACTTACATCTCAGGACATAAACAATACGGCAATTCCGCTCTCCCTGAGAGCTGCAATGAATGATGTGTATGTGCCTCAGTATTTAGCCCTCACAGATACCCTGAGTTTGCTGGCAAAACAGTGGGAAGATATACCCATGTTGGCTCATACCCATGGCCAACCTGCATCTCCTACCCGATTAGGCAAAGAGATCAATGTATTCGTAAAGCGATTAGCCGAGCAATTCAACCTGCTTAATGATATTCCAAGTGCTGCCAAGTTTGGAGGCGCAACCGGGAATTTAAACGCACATCATGTAGCCTATCCTGATATTGACTGGCAGGAATTTGCCAATAGCTTCGTACAAGAGAAGCTCGGTTTGCACAGGTCGTATCCCACCACACAGATCGAACACTACGATCATATGGCTGCCCTGTTCGATACACTGAAGCGGATCAATACTGTACTGATAGATCTCAACAGGGATATCTGGTCCTATATATCCATGAACTACTTTAAACAGAAGATCAAGAAGAACGAGATCGGTTCTTCAGCAATGCCTCATAAAGTAAATCCTATCGATTTTGAAAACGCTGAAGGGAATTTAGGGATAGCCAATGCACTTTTTGGCCATCTGGCCGCAAAGCTGCCCGTCTCACGGCTGCAGCGCGATCTTACAGACAGTACGGTATTAAGGAATATCGGTGTGCCCTTCGCACACACATTGATAGCTTTTAAGAGTACCCTAAAAGGCTTAAATAAGCTAGTCCTTAATGAAGAGAAATTAGAAAAGGACCTGGAAGGTAATTGGGCAGTTGTCGCAGAGGCCATCCAAACCATTTTACGTCGTGAGGGTTATCCAAACCCATATGAAGCCTTGAAAGCGCTTACACGGACAAATTCCGTTATCGATAAGGAAGCCATCAAGGCTTTTATTGCCGATCTTGAAATTTCTGAAACACTAAAACAAGAATTGGGCGCGATCACTCCTTCCAATTATACAGGCATATAAAAAACCGGTGTAATGTACACCGGTCTTTATTATTCATAGGAGCCTTTTAGCTCTTGAGGAAATCCCCTATCTCGCCCAGGGCATCAGAATTGTAATCTGCCTTCTGTAAGACCTGGATCAATTGGGCAAGGTGAGCAGGATTCATATCCTCGCCAAGAACGCGAACCAGCGCAAATCCCTTTTCCTTGCTGTTCCCATAAAGGACTACCTCATCGATAGAGTCATCCTCACCGAGGTACTTGACTACCCCTTTTCCATATTCGGACTTGAGCTTCATCAATTCCTTGTACTCATTATTCTTGAGAATGGTATTTACTTTCTCTATTTCTGCCTGGTATTCCAATTGGTTGTTCTCTGTTTTTTTGAAGGCAAGCAGATTGAGTTTACGAAGGGAAGAAAGAGCTTCTTTCTGGGAATCAGAAAGTTCTACCTCGTCTAAATTAAGGATACTGACAGGCACATCCAGGGAAAGGAAGTTCGGATTCTCCGAATTGTCAACATAATATTCCTGCAGACTCTGACTGGAGGAGCAGGCTTGGAACAAACTCAGGGATAACATCCCCAGGATGGCAAAGGCGACTATTTTTTTCATGATGTTCTTTTTTGGAAGTTGATGAAAGGGAGAAAGATGGGCGCAAGTCCCATCTAACCCCTAGATAATTCAATTACTATTAATTCTTTTTCCCGGCTTCATTAAGCTCATTGGGAAGATCCATCTTACTGGTAAGGGAACCGATCTTGGTCAGATCAATATCTCCGGTAAGTGAAAGGAGTACGGTTTCAATTTGCCGGTCATTTACTTCAACATCCACATTTTTGATACCGGAAACGAACATTAACAATTCACTTACATGATCCTCGTCTTTACCGCTTTTTACATAAAACTTGATATTAGCGTCTTTATCCTTAACGCGCATCAATTCTTCCAAAGAGGCAGTTTTAAGGTATTTATCCACGGTGGCTTTCATATCCGCCGCAATGGCTTTATCCTCAGTTGCAAAGACTTTGAGCCCGCTTAAACTCTGTGCGATCTCCATAAATTCTTTTGCTTCAGGATCATCCGAATCAATATTCATTTTGCTGAGCAAATTGAACATATTCTTATTGACTACCACAGAGCTAACGTTTTCCAGATCTTCGAATTGATCAAAGATACTTTGAGAAAAACCTGCCAATGGCATCAGTGCTATAAGGGCGATTAATACATATTTTTTCATGACTGTCATTTAATTGTGTTTATAAATCTTTTGTTTCGTTTTTTCGAATTCATGTAAATAGGCCACTTTTTGGTTTCCACGCTCCAAATTCTGGGCCAATAATTGTAACGCGCGCTTTGTTTCATTGTATGCGTACTCTGCTTCGCGTTGTTCCTGGTAGTTTTTACCAAAATATATGCCAAAAGCCAGAACGGCTACTGCTGCTACGGACAACCACCTATAGTTAAATCTTCTGGGTTTTAGTGGTACCGAACCGGTGAACTGTTCTTTCCTGGCTTCATTTAAATACTGGAAAAGGGGTTTAAACTCCGCTAATTCCTGAGAAACATCTCCTGAATTAAAATAGGACCTTAGTTCCTTTTCTTCAGCCGATGTGGTTTCGGCTTCAAAGTACTTGTCTAGTAATATTTTTATCTTATCCGATGCCATACTTGTGCTTTTCTAATAATTTTTCCCGTACTGCCTTCCGTGCTCTTGATAAGCTTACTCGTACAGTATTTGGCTTCATATTCAATAATGTTGCGATCTCCTCGAAATCGTATTCTTCTACATCTCTCAGCTGCATTACCAGCTTTTGTTGCTCAGGTAATTCTTCCATGATCCGTTCTACCCAGGAAAGGCTGTCTATAGCCTCTACCTGCTGCTGCAAACTACTACCGGTAGCAGCGTAATTGCTGTGAACCAGTTTTAAGTTTGATGCGTGTTTGGATTTTAGTTTATCCAAACAAAAATTCTTTGTCATCGTCATGGCGAATGCTTCTACATTGCGGTATTCGCTCATATCCGAGTTCTTATTCCACAATTTCATAAGAACTTCCTGAGTTGCGTCCTCAGCTTCTTCCCTCGAAACAAGCAACCTTTTTGCCAGCCGATACAGCTTATCCTTAAAAGGCATAACTACATCTAAAAACTCTCCTTGTGTCATTTCAGGTTGCTATCTTTCCGGTTCTGGTAATCTATAATCAAGACGACGCTTGGTCTAAATTGTTACAAAAAAGTTTTTTTTTCCTGTAGATGTCAGTAATTTAGACATTCTCAAAGCAAAAATCACCAAAGTAAACCCGGCCACCCTTTTATATACCCTAGGCACAGTATGGGCGGATTTCTTTGGAATGAAGTTTGCAGCGATAACTTGAAAAAATTGAAAAGATGAAAAAGTTTTATGCCTTGCTCCTGGGGTTGC
>JAHHLF010000076.1 GCA_018679315.1 Bacteroidia bacterium
TCCCTAACTCATTCGAAATTTCTTCAGCCGTCGTGGCCATTTCAAGAATAAGATCATCGGCATCCACTACGGTTCCTTCGCGGCTTTTCATTTTCCCGCTGGGAAGATCTACCATCCCATAACTAAGATGAAAGAGACTGTCTGCCCAGGAGTAGCCCAATTTTTTTAAGATCAGAAAGAGCACTTTAAAATGGTAATCCTGCTCATTTCCTACCGTATACACCATGCCGTCCGTACCTGGAAAATCCTTTGCCCGCTGCACGGCTGTGCCCAGGTCTTGTGTCATATAAACCGATGTGCCATCTGCACGTAATACGATCTTTTCGTCTAAACCGTCTTCGGTAAGATCGATCCATACACTTCCATCCTCCTTCTTAAAAAATACGCCTTTCTCCAAACCTTCCGCAACGATATCTTTACCAAGCAAATAAGTTTCAGATTCAAAGTACAGCTTGTCAAAGGAAACGCCAAGGTTTTCATAGGTCTCGTTAAAACCTTTGTACACCCAACCATTCATGGTACGCCAAAGAGAAACTACTTCTTCATCGCCTGCCTCCCATTTGCGCAACATTTCCTTGGCATCCAGAAGGATGGGGGCTTCGTTCTCAGCTTCTTCCTTTGAGAGTCCGAAAGCCATGCGTTCTGCTACCTGGTCTTTAAAGATCTGGTCATAGGCTATGTAGTAATTCCCCACCAATTTATCTCCTTTTAAACCTGTACTCTCCGGTGTTTCATTCTTCCCGGAGCGTTGCCAGGCCAGCATACTCTTACAGATATGAATGCCCCTGTCATTGATGATCTGGATCTTCTGTACTTCTTTTCCGGCAGCTTCAAGGATGCGAGACACAGAATACCCCAATAAATTATTGCGGATATGACCCAGATGGAGGGGTTTATTTGTGTTGGGAGATGAGTACTCTACCAAATACCTTCCACCATCCTTTCCCTGTATGCCATAAGATTCTGTTGTTCTAATGTCATCAAAGAAGTTGAGATAATAGGAATCGGACAGCACCAGGTTTAAGAATCCCTTTATGATATTGAAAGAACTAACTTCGGCTATTTGTGCCAGCAAGTCTTCGCCAAGAGTTTGACCGATCACTGCAGGGTTGCCTTTGATCTGCGAAAGCATAGGAAAAATTACCACGGTAATATCCCCCTCAAAATCCTTCCGTGTAGCCTGTAATTCAACCGAAGGGAGATCGGCTCCGTAATGCGACTTGGCAGCCTTTTTAACTTCCTGGATGATGCGCTCTTGAAGGCTCATTTAACAGTTGGAATTAAGGCCTCAAAACTACGTAATTTTTGTCCATATGTTAAGGCTTAGCCAATCATTTTAACTGGGCGTACGATTTCCTTACTTTTATCGGGAATAACCCAAAGGAGCAGCCATTTATGCTTGTGAATGTTTCTTATAACAATAAGCAGATCACCCGAGATGTTGATGAGGAAGTAGGAAAGCCGTTTACGCTCAAAGAACGGTGGAATCTGGGTGGTATAGGCTCACCCAAACTTGAGATCACCAAGAGTAGTGACTCCGTGCGAAATTTGTTGATCCTGGACAACAACAGGGATAGCTGCAACATAGAATTGCGACCCAAAGGCATCATTATTCGCTTTCGATCCCTTCTGGAAACGTTTGCATTAGTGATTCCATACTATAAGTTAGTAATTTATAAAGGCGACCTGGCTCTCTGTACGCTTTATAGGGATACGCATTTTATTCAGTTCAGATCTGATACCAAGGCTGTACAAAAATTTATTATCAAAATGCTCGGGTATAAAGCAGACAATGCACATACATCTATAGAAGACCTTTAAATATGAAGATACTTTTAACTGGTGCCAACGGATATATCGGGATGCGGCTGTTGCCGGAACTTTTAAGGAACGGACATGAAGTGGTTTGTGCTGTTCGCAATCGAAACCGACTCTCGATTGATAAAGAAACCCTGGCCCGGATACAAGTAATCGAAATTGATTTCCTGAAACCCTATCAGGAGAATGTAGTGCCCACAGATATAGACATAGCCTACTATTTGATCCATTCTATGAGTTCATCTACTCAAGATTTCGATTCGCTTGAGGCAACCACTGCGCATGCATTCAATACCTATATGAATGAGACCGGGGTAAAGCAAGTCATTTATCTCAGTGGGATCGTTAATGATGACAACCTATCTAAACATCTCAGCTCCAGAAAAAATGTTGAAGATATCCTTCGGGAAGGATCGTTTAATCTTACTGTTCTACGTGCTGGTATTATTGTGGGTTCGGGCAGCGCTTCTTTTGAGATCATTCGGGATCTATGTGAAAAATTACCGCTTATGATCACCCCAAAGTGGGTACTTACCAAGACGCAACCGATTGCCATACGGGATGTAATAAAATTTCTGATCGGTGTTCTGGGTAACCCCCAAACCTATAATGATTCCTTTGATATCGGTGGGCCGGATGTCCTGACATATAAGGATATGATCAAGCAATATGCACAAGTACGCGGATTTAAGAACCTGATCCTGACAGTGCCCGTCATGACGCCACGCCTCTCCTCCTATTGGCTCTATTTTGTCACATCTACCTCTTACAAACTAGCGGTGAATCTTGTAGACAGTATGAAGATGGAAGTGATCGCCAGGGATAACCGTTTACAGGAAATACTGGGAATAAAGACTCATTCCTATCAGGAGGCTATTCAAATGGCTTTTAAAAAGATAGAGCAGAATCTGGTCTTAAGCAGCTGGAAGGACAGTATGGTATCCGGTCGGATCAAGCAAAATTTGAAAAAATACATTCAGGTTCCTAAATATGGAGTGCTCAAAGATGCACAAACGAGACAGATAAAAGATAAGGAACAGGTCCTGGAAAACATTTGGAATATTGGGGGCACAAGGGGCTGGTATTATGCGAATTGGCTATGGAGGATCAGAGGCTTGGCAGATAAAGTATTCGGAGGTGTAGGGCTGAGACGCGGACGAACCCGGCCTGATGAGATCACAACCGGGGACGCGCTGGATTTTTGGCGTGTACTTCTGGCAGATAAAGAAGAAGGGCGCTTATTGCTTTTAGCCGAGATGCGATTACCTGGCGAAGCCTGGTTGGAATTTAAAATAGACGACTCTCTTATTCTTCACCAAACGGCTACCTTCAGACCACGTGGATTGAAAGGCAGGATATATTGGTATATCATGTTACCTTTTCACTTTTTTATTTTTAAAGGGATGATCCGTAACATCACGGAATATGAAAAAGACAGACGTAACATTAATTAGGATGGTTCGTCTTACTTTCATAAAAACATCCATGAAGATCTATTCTGGACTTTCCGGTGTATTCCTTTTTTTAGTAATGGGGCATAGTTTACATGCACAAATACGAACTGCCGCTATAATAGATTCTAAAACAAATAGCCCCATCCCTTATGCCACTATTCAGTTTGGTGAAAATGAAGGTGTGATCGCAAATGAGGAAGGGTTGTTCAGTCTGGACCTCGATCAGGTGAAGGTTCCGCTTGATTCTATCTACATTACTTCTATGGGATATGAAAAAACTGGGATCCCCTGGGATACTGTAATAGACAGTGTGATCTATATCCAACCCAAAGCTATAAAACTAAGCGGGGTGTATTTATTTGACAATCCGCTTACTGCCAAAGAGATCATCGAGAAAGTCCAGGAACGCATACCTTTTAATTATAATAAGGAGCCCGTGCGTCAACGCTTCTTCCTCAGACAATCCAGTCTCAATTCGATACGGAAATTTGATGTGGATTTTAAAAAGTCGACCATCGCGGAATTAAGCAAAGGATTAATCGATTCTGTGATCGACCTGGTGCCCAGGAATTCATCATATTATACGGAGACATTGGGCGATTTCTATCGCAAACCAGATGCGCATAAACTCACCATTGTAAAAGCAGCTGAACTCTATGACAAGTCCAACGAAGATTCTTTTGAAGCTCTCGGCGGGCGAATGGAGTCGATATTTAGCGAAAACATAAAACCTGATTCCTATTTAAAAATAAAATCCGGGATCTTCGGTACAAAGGTACAGGTAGATTCCATCATCAGCGATATTGAAGAAGCGGAAGCAGAAGAAGATAATATAAAGGTTGAAGTTAATACAGACCCCGATAAGAAGCATTATTTTCTGGATAACAGAAAGGGCGTTTTGGATGATCTGATGTCCTCTTTGTTTTATCAGGAAGACACAAAGATAAATGTCATAAATAAAGCCAGAAAGTACCGTTTCAAGATCGAAGGGTATACGGACATCAACGATGAGGGGGTCTATGTGATCTCTTTTGAACCCAGAGGCGGAGCCGATTACGAAGGGACACTTTATGTAAATATCGAGAACTACGCTATAGTCCGACTCGAATATAAGAATGTGAAACTACTGAGGAATTTCAGGCTTCTAGGCATTACTTACCAGGAACATTTGTACAGTGGAAGTGCTCTTTTTGAAAGATCGAACAATGACAAGTATGAGATAAAATTCATTGAAAATATTATTGGAAGAAAAATGGGTGTAGACAGACCCTTAAAGGTGATCGAAAAGAATAAACACGTAAAGGGCAGACGTAAACAAAATGAGCTTAGTTTAGGTATTGATATTATGAACTATTCCACGGAAAAACTTGAATTTGTTTCCTTTAATTCCGAGATCATACAATCTACAGAATTTGAAGGGGCTAAGGAAAATCATCAAGTCAAGGCTACGTATATGACACAATACGATCCCGCATTTTGGGAAGGGTACAATATCATGGAACCAAACCAGGCGATTCGCGATTTTAAAGTTCTGGAGGAATAAGTAGGCCTTTTTTCAAACGATGGCTTATTTTTATCTATCAAAGCACGCTCTCATTCGCGATTACTTAAAAAATAACCGACTCCTTACCGGATCTTTGGCCATATTAATGCTCCTTTCCTTAGGAGTACTCCTCTTCCCGGAACCAAGCTTCAGCTGGGTAGATTCGGCCTCGCTTTGGGTGCGCAACAAAATCGGATACTTCTATCTATACCTCGGAATGGGGGCTGTAATATTTGTGTTGCTCTTTGCCATATCCCCATGGGGGAAGATCAAACTTGGAGATAGTGGGAAGAAACCCGAACATTCCCTTTGGTCATGGATCGCAATGCTCTACAGTGCCGGTATGGGTGCCGGTATTTTGCTACGGGCTGTACAGGAACCTGTATTTATGGCCCGAAACCCTCCGATAAATACTTCTGTCTCTCCAGAAATCATAGGCCTGGAATACACCTTCTATCAATGGGGATTTACAGCCTGGGCTTTTTACGGCATATTTGCCGCTGTTGTTGGATATAGTCTCTTTAATAAGCAGAAGAAGGTTCGAATAAGCAGTGTAATTGAAGATAAGATCAGTTCCAAGTGGGCGCGTTCGGGCATTGACCTTATGACGATACTGACTACTGTTTTTGGGTTGACAGCAGCCATTGGTCTGGGTGCTACTCAGATAAGCGGAGGATTAGAGCATTTAAATCTCTCTGTGGCCAGCCTTAGTACTTCTTTAGGGCTTACGACCCTGATTTGTGTAATGGCGCTTATATCTGCCTGGAAAGGCCTTAATAAAGGGATAAAAATACTTTCACAGATCAATATTCTGCTAACGCTGTTTGTCCTGCTCTTCGTCCTTGTGAATAGTCCGATTCTCAGTGTTCTCCAAGATCTTTTTATTGCCTTATATCATTATATAATCGACTTCATTCCTTTAAGCCTGGCTATAGGACGCTATGATCCCGGTCTGGCATTCCTGACCGATTGGACGTTTTATTACTGGGCTTTCTGGTTGGCGTGGGCGCCATTCACCGGTATATTTATAGCCCGAATATCAAAAGGACGAACCTTGAGGCAACTTTTATTAGGGGTCATGATCATTCCCTCCGTCGGGACGTTTATCTGGTTCTCTGCCTTTGGTGCAACGGCTTTTGATATGATGGAGACATGGACAAGCTATCAGGGTGAATTCGACAATGTATTTACGTCCATCTTTACCTTCTTTCAGGCATTACCCTTGTCTGATTTGATGAACGGGCTGACCATACTCCTGCTTGTTGGATTTTTGGTGACGTCTGTAGATTCGGCCGTTTTGGTGCTAAGCATGTTCACCGATCGGGGAAAATTGATCCCCAGGAAATCACACCGGCTCTTATGGGCGGCCATAATATTGTTCTCTTGTATGGCTTTATTGGTATTGGGAAATATCCGATCCGATATTGATGTATTGGTAGCTGCTCAGAAAATACTGATCATAACCTCATTGCCCTTTGCGGCATTTATGATGGTCATGGTAGGAATTTTTTGTTACTCCCTCGCGCGGAAACAAGCTTAGTTTTTTGGCAGAAATACCTCAGCCATCATACAGCGTGCGCTCCCCCCACCACAGGTCTCGATGGTTGATAAGGAACTGTGAATTATAGGACCATACGATTCTATCCTTGAAATTTGCCCGGTATCCAGGCTTTCATATGCAGCCGTACTCATTACCAGTGCCGACTTCCCATCCTCGGTCTGAACCTGGAGCATATTCCCTGCAAAGGCATGCATCTGCTCTTCCGATATCTGGATGATCTCTTTCCCATCTTCACGTAGATGTCTGAGGACATTTTTACGCGCTGCTTTATCATCAATACTCTGAGCGCAAATAATGGCAAATTGATCGGCGACACACATCATGACATTCGTATGGTAGATGGGTAGTCGCTCCCCATTCACGGATTGATAGGCGGTAAAAATGACCGGAGTATATTCCAGGTCTTCACAGAATTCGATAACTAGCTCCTCATCAGCCCTTGGAGATAAGCCGCAGTATGCTTTTTTATGTTCCCTATCCAGCACGATGCTCCCGGTGCCTTCCAGGAAGAGATCATCTTCCTCAGCACGCGTATAATCCATGATATCCTCAATATGAAATCCTTCATCCTCTAACCTGGCCAATACGTCCATACGTCGTTCCTGCCTGCGATTAGCGGCAAACATGGGATACAGGACTACCATGCCTGTGTCATGAAACGAAACCCAATTATTGGGAAACAGGGCATCCGGGGTATTTGGATCCTGAAGGTCTTCAACTACGATTACACGTACCCCAGCGTTCCGCAAGACAGCAACAAATGCATCAAATTCTACCTGCGCCAGCTCATTGATCTTTTCCGGACTCAGGTCAAGATCGGACTGGAAATAATTATTCATTTCCGTTTGCTCATTGCTGCGGAAATTGGCCGGACGGATCATTAATATGGAATTTGTGGACTGCATGCTTTCTATTTCAAATTTCCCTGACCAAAGGTAAGGTACTACATCGTAAGAGTCCTCCTTGTTTCCCAACTTCCGAATACGGGATCTCTTCTACTGTGAATCCCTGTTTACGCAGCCAGGTATTAAGTCGGGTAAACTTTTGTTCTGAAACGACTACCTCCGGGGAGATAGAAAAAATATTTGAATTCATTTGATACATTTCATCTTTTGTGATCTCAAACAAATTCTCTTTTCCGAAAAAATCGACAAGCCATTGATATTCTTCTTCTATCAAGAACCCATCTTTGTGGATTATTCCTTTGTCTAATCCTACAGGCTGAAAACAACAGTCTAGATGAAGTGCATTGTCGCGTGGATTTATAATTGATTTCCTAAGCTCAAAAGACTTAACTTTCTTGTAAGGAAACATTTGTCGTATATAATCTACCCCGGTCTGGTTGGTACGAGCTGTAATATAATCC
>JAHHLF010000323.1 GCA_018679315.1 Bacteroidia bacterium
GGTACTGGCTGAAGCAGGACTTTCTGAAATCAGAAGTTTTGATTCGATTGACAACGCTCCTGAGGAGAAAGAGCGTGGTATAACAATTAACACATCACACGTAGAATATCAAACGGCTAACCGTCACTATGCGCATGTGGATTGTCCAGGTCACGCCGATTATGTAAAGAACATGGTTACTGGTGCGGCTCAAATGGACGGTGCTATTCTTGTAGTTGCGGCTACAGATGGACCAATGCCACAAACCAGAGAGCACATCCTGCTTGGTCGCCAGGTTGGTATTCCAAGAATCGTTGTCTTCATGAACAAAGTGGATATGGTTGATGACGAAGAACTTCTTGAACTTGTTGAATTGGAAGTACGTGAATTGCTTTCTTTCTACGAATATGATGGGGACAACTCTCCAGTGATCTCCGGATCTGCTTTAGGAGCTTTGAATGGTGAAGAAAAGTGGGTAGAGACAATAATGGAATTGATGAAGGCTGTTGATGAATGGATCGAGCTTCCAAAAAGGGATATCGAAAAAGATTTCCTAATGCCTGTAGAAGATGTATTTACTATTACAGGTCGTGGAACTGTTGCAACCGGTCGTATTGAAACCGGAATTGCAAACACAGGAGATGCTGTAGATATCATCGGAATGGGAGCTGAAAAACTTTCTTCAACGGTAACAGGAGTAGAGATGTTCCGTAAGATCCTTGATCGTGGTGAAGCAGGTGATAACGTAGGTATCCTTCTTCGAGGTATCGAGAAATCTGATATCAGTAGAGGAATGGTTATCTGTAAGCCTGGTTCTGTGACACCTCATGCTAAATTTGAAGCTGAAGTATATATTCTTAAAAAAGAAGAAGGTGGACGTCACACTCCATTCCATAATAACTACCGTCCACAGTTCTATGTAAGAACAACAGACGTAACAGGTACTATTGAACTTCCATCCGGAGTAGAAATGGTAATGCCTGGTGATAACGTGACAATCACTGTAGAGCTAATTCAACCTATTGCGTTGAATGTAGGTCTTCGCTTTGCGATCCGAGAGGGTGGTAGAACAGTAGGTGCCGGTCAGGTAACAAAGATCTTAGACTAATATTTAGTTTAAAACAAGCTCATTGATAGGGTATCTCATCCTGTGAAAAACAGGGAGATACCTTTCAATGTACTTATACGGGTGTAGCTCAGTTGGTAGAGCACTGGTCTCCAAAACCAGGTGTCGGGAGTTCGAGTCTCTCCTCCCGTGCTTAGATGCAGGAGATCCCGAATTGTAAAATTGCGAACGCATGATATCA
This sequence comes from Bacteroidia bacterium, assembly GCA_018679315.1. Classification (GTDB taxonomy): domain Bacteria; phylum Bacteroidota; class Bacteroidia; order Flavobacteriales; family Flavobacteriaceae; genus HDS-28. The sequence continues at coordinate 1,287 of JAHHLF010000323.1, forward strand.
TATATTAAGGAATCAATTGAAGAATTACAGCACAATGTGACTTTGCCTTCACGGGCAGATTCTTCAAATCTTATGGTAGTTGTTGCTGTGTTCTCCATAATATTCGCTTTGGCAACCTGGGGTGTAGATACCGTATTTGCCAAAGTCATCAAGCTGTATTTTGACGCACTAATTTGATTAAGCCCAGACATATGTCAGAAGTATTGGAAAAGAAATGGTACGTAGTACGTGCCGTGAGTGGCCAGGAAAATAAGATCAAGGGCTACATAGAAAGTGAAGTGGAGCGTCATGGCTTTGGGGATTATTTAGAAGACGTATTAGTTCCTACTGAGAAAGTTGTTCAGATCAGGAATGGTAAAAAAATAAGTAAAGAACGGGTGTATTTTCCCGGATACATCATGATCAAAGCCAATTTAGGCGGAGAGATGATCCACATAATCCGATCCATTACCAATGTGATCGGTTTTCTTGGGGAAACAAAGGGAGGAGACCCGGTTCCACTGCGTAAAGCTGAAGTAAACAGGATGCTTGGTAAAGTGGATGAATTAGCGGTTAGTACGGATAGCATTGCAATACCCTTCGTGCTTGGTGAAACCGTGAAAGTTATCGATGGACCTTTTAATGGGTTCAATGGTACCGTTGAAAAGATCAATGAAGAAAAGCGCAAACTGGAAGTGATGGTAAAGATTTTCGGAAGAAAAACACCGCTCGAGCTCAGTTATATGCAAGTAGAGAAAATTTAAGAAGCTGTTACGCTTTTATAAAGTTGTGTTGCTTCCAATTGACACAATTTGAAATTTAATTAGTAACAATGGCAAAAGAGTTAAGTAAAGTAGTTAAACTACAAGTTAGGGGAGGTGTAGCGAATCCGTCGCCACCGGTTGGACCCGCTCTTGGTGCTGCCGGGGTTAACATCATGGAGTTCTGCAAACAGTTTAATGCAAGGACCCAGGATAAGCAGGGTAAGATTTTACCTGTTGTGATCTCGGTTTATAAGGATAAGTCATTCGACTTCATCGTTAAGACACCACCAGCGGCAGTACAACTGTTAGAAGCGGCTAAGGTTAAAAAGGGATCCGGTGAACCCAACAGGGTGAAATCCGGTAATGTTTCCTGGGACCAGGTTCGCACCATCGCCGAAGACAAAATGGTAGACCTGAATGCTTTTACTGTTGAGTCCGCTATGAATATGGTGGCTGGAACTGCGCGTTCCATGGGCATTAAAGTAAAAGGTAAGAGGCCTTTTTAACTATCTAAAACAGCAATTACATGGGAAAATTAACAAAGAATCAGAAAGAAGCCCACGCCAAAATAGATAGTTCTAAATTATATGGTGTAAAGGAGGCTTCCGAACTAATAAAAGAAATCACTAAGACCAAATTTGACGCATCCGTCGACCTGGCTATTCGCTTAGGTGTTGATCCTAAGAAAGCCAATCAAATGGTGCGGGGTGTAGTAACCCTGCCTCATGGAACGGGTAAGGATGTAAAGGTACTGGCTTTGGTAACTCCGGAAAAAGAAGCTGAGGCAAAAGAAGCCGGCGCTGATTTTGTAGGGTTGCAGGAGTATCTTGATAAGATCAAAGGAGGTTGGACTGATGTAGATGTGATCGTCACAATGCCAAGTGTAATGGGTAAGCTAGGACCTTTAGGCAGAGTATTAGGACCAAGAGGTTTAATGCCAAACCCAAAGACAGGTACAGTGACCATGGATATCGGGAAAGCCGTATCGGATGTTAAAGCCGGAAAGATCGATTTTAAAGTTGATAAAACCGGGATTGTACATGCCGCAATTGGCAAGGTTTCCTTTTCCGCAGATAAGATCGCTGGAAATGCTCAGGAACTGTTAGATACACTTAATAAACTCAAACCGGCTTCGTCCAAAGGGGTTTATATGAAAAGTATCTATATGTCCAGTACGATGAGTCCGAGTGTGCAAGTAGATCCAAAAGAAGTTTAACTGTTTATTGAAGTATCATGACAAGAGAAGAAAAAGCAACAGTTATTGAAGATTTGAAGGCACAGTTGGGTGATAATGACACCATCTACCTGGCCGATATTTCAGGTTTAGATGCGGGCACGACATCAGATTTACGTAGAGCATGCTTTAAAGCAAAGATTGAGCTTTCTGTAGTAAAGAACACACTCTTGGCGAAAGCCATGGAGGCTTCGGAGAAAGAATTCGGAGAATTACAGGATGTACTGAAAGGGAATACTTCCCTGATGTTTGCAGAAGCAGGAAATGCTCCGGCTAAACTGATAAAGACTTTCAGGAAGAAAGCAGAAAAACCCTTACTTAAAGGCGCCTTCATTGAAGAAGCTGTTTTTGTAGGGGATGATAAGCTGGATATCCTGGTAAGTATCAAATCCAAGGAAGAGGTAATTGGAGAAATTATCGGATTACTTCAATCTCCTGTTAAGAATGTTATTTCCGGACTTAAATCCGGTGGAAGCACCTTATCAGGAATCCTGAAAACATTATCTGAAAAAGAATAACACACACTAATAAAAGAAATACTAAAGAATTTATTAAACGATAGAGAAATGGCAGATTTGAAAAATTTCGCAGACCAATTGGTTAACCTTACTGTAAAAGAAGTAAATGAGTTAGCTGATATATTAAAAGAAGAGTATGGCATTGAGCCGGCCGCTGCAGCAGTAGCAGTAGCAGCTGGTGGCGCTGCCGGTGGTGACGCCGGAGGTGATGCCGGTGAGGAACAAACTGAATTTGATGTGATCCTCACAGCAGCTGGCGGTTCTAAACTAGCCGTGGTTAAATTGGTAAAAGAATTGACCGGCCTAGGACTGAAAGACGCTAAAGATATTGTTGATAGTGCTCCAAAAGCAGTTAAAGAAGGAGTAGGTAAAGACGAAGCCGAAGGCATCAAAAAATCATTAGAAGAAGCAGGAGCAGAAGTTGAGCTTAAATAGAAGCACTAACCATATACGGTTTAAGGAAGGCCTTTCCACCTTTTTGGTGGCTAGGCCTAATCCTGTTTATATACAGTATATCTAAAGGTATACTACCCAAGAGAGTATTCACGATCAAAAATTGTCCATAGATGTTCACTCAAAAGACTGAAAGAATTAATTTTGCATCCGCTAAGAACATACCGGATTATCCGGATTTCTTGGACATTCAGATTAAATCTTTTCAAGACTTTTTTCAGCTTGAAACTAAATCTGACGAAAGAGGCAATGAAGGTTTATACAACACCTTCATGGAAAATTTTCCAATTACCGATACCCGAAATCAATTCGTACTGGAATTCCTGGATTACTTCATTGATCCACCCAGATATAGCATACAGGAATGTATTGAACGTGGTCTGACTTACAGCGTACCGCTGAAAGCCCGACTCAAATTGTACTGTACGGATCCCGAGCACGAGGACTTTGAAACCATTGTGCAGGATGTGTACCTGGGAACGATCCCGTACATGACGCCAAGTGGAACATTTGTGATCAATGGCGCCGAGCGTGTAGTTGTTTCTCAATTGCACAGATCCCCTGGTGTATTCTTTGGCCAGTCTTTCCATGCGAACGGAACAAAATTATATTCAGCAAGGGTGATCCCTTTCAAAGGGTCCTGGATCGAATTCGCTACTGACATTAATAGTGTCATGTACGCCTATATCGATCGCAAAAAGAAGTTGCCCGTAACTACCTTATTTAGAGCGATCGGATTCGAAAGAGATAAAGATATCCTGGAGATCTTCGATCTGTCTGAAGAAGTGAAAGTTAGTAAGGCCGGACTTAAAAAAGTACTGGGACGCAAACTTGCCGCCCGTGTCTTGAATACATGGCATGAAGACTTTGTGGACGAAGACACCGGGGAAGTAGTATCCATTGAGCGAAATGAGATCGTACTCGACCGTGATACACTTTTAGAGAAGGAACACATCGATCAGATCCTGGAAACCGATGTAAAAACTATTCTCTTGCACAAAGAGAATATGGCGCAGAATGATTATGCTATTATTCATAACACCCTGCAAAAGGATCCTACTAACTCAGAAAAAGAAGCGGTAGAGCATATTTACCGTCAATTGCGGAATGCCGAGCCACCGGATGAGGAAACCGCAAGAGGGATCATTGACAAATTGTTCTTCTCAGATCAGCGGTATAACCTGGGAGAAGTAGGACGATACAGGATGAACAAGAAATTAGGCCTGGATATAGGGATGGACAAGCAAGTCCTTACCAAAGAAGATATCATCACGATCATCAAATATTTGATCGAATTGATCAATTCAAAGGCCGAGATCGATGATATTGATCACTTATCTAATCGTCGTGTTAGAACCGTAGGTGAACAATTATCATCTCAGTTTGGTGTTGGTTTGGCCCGTATGGCCCGAACCATCAGAGAGCGAATGAATGTTAGGGATAATGAAGTGTTTACACCGATCGATTTGATCAATGCAAAGACATTGTCTTCTGTGATCAACTCTTTCTTCGGAACAAATCAGCTCTCTCAATTCATGGACCAGACAAATCCGCTGGCAGAGATCACACACAAGCGAAGATTATCTGCACTCGGACCAGGTGGACTCTCAAGAGAACGAGCTGGATTCGAAGTACGTGACGTACACTATACGCACTACGGAAGACTCTGTCCGATCGAAACACCTGAAGGTCCGAATATTGGATTGATCTCCTCTCTGTCTGTGTTTGCAAAAGTGAACAGCATGGGCTTCCTGGAGACACCATATAGAAAAGTTGAAAAAGGAAAAGTAGATACGGCTTCCTCTATTTA